>NZ_LKBY01000014.1:0-1782 GCF_002699915.1 Pseudomonas sp. ICMP 8385
GTTGCTGCCTGCCTTAAGGGTGGCCGGATGAGCGTGGAATGGGTGGCCGGATCATCGTGGAATCAGTGGCCGGATGTTTATGGAATAGGTGGCCGGATGGCCGTGGAATCCGCACGGTAAGGGGTACCCGGTGAGCCTTGCCCGCTTTCATGCGTTCTGCTGGGATGTACCAGATTTTCTCCTCCCAATCTATTTCCGGCCACTGGGCCCCGCTCACCTCTTGGTTACGGGTCGCAGTCAGAATTGCGAATTCAGCAGCACGAGCTGCTGCCCCATCCAGGGAATCGAGCCTGGCCAACAGCTCGGCAGTGCGTAAAGGTGTCGGAGACGGGAAGGGGACTACCGTATGCGATTGCTTGGGCAAGAGCTTGTCGAGATGACCACGCCACCGTGCGGGGTTTTCACCTTGCCGAAGCTTCAGTGCCTTCGCTGCATCGAGCACGAGCTCTATGCGATTCCGGACGCGGTTCGCCGTGACGGGGATCTTGCTCCAGATCGGCGTCAGCACATCCAGGATATCGTCCGTGTCGACCTCGGCTATCCGAAATCCGCCTATGACAGGGTAGACATGCTTCGTGAGTGAATTCTGCCATTGCTGGTGATGCTTCTTAGACCAACTCGACGAATGCGTGCGTATGTACCTTTCCGCCGAAGACCGAAACGTGTGGCTCGTTGTAGTTCGTGAGGCTTTGGCGGCTTTGGCCTTCGCACGCTCAGCGGCTGGATCGACGCCACGGGCGATATCGAGCCGGTACTTGTCAGCCTCCAGCCGTGCGTCTCTGAGGCTCAAGGCAGGGAATGTCCCCAGGGCCAGATCGTGCCGCTGCTTCGCCAGCATATAGCGAAAGACCCAACTTTTTCGCAGGGTAGCTGACACACGAAGAATCAACCCTCGGCCGTCCTGGTAGGAGCCGGGCTGGTCGACATCCTTGACGAACTTAGGGGTCAGTTTGCTCATGAGGTGCCCTCGGTCACCGGGCCATTCTTTTCATCCACCGGCACGTCATCCTGAAAAGCGAGAGAAATGTTCTCCGTTGGGACAAGGTGAAGGCAAGCAAGCTCGTACCCCGCATCTGAAACGAGGTGTAAACCGGAGCGATCAACGGCGAGAACGGAAATCGCTCCAGGCTCGTCATCAAGCGCTTCACCAAGCCAGTTACTGAGTGCGTCTTCTACTGCCAGCATCGACCCAAAGAAATAGACCATTTCCTTGGCTTCACCGAGTAGTTCGGAGCGAGGTCCAATCTGCGGCCGTAAACCGTCACGGAAGATGGACTCAAGATTACGGGTTGGCGTGACGTGGTAAATCTCACCAGAAATCGGCTCGCTTTGAGCGTGCTCATTCGAAGCATGGTTTTTCACTACGGATTCCTCGCGGCTCGTTTGTTCGCAGGCGCTGATACTGCAATCGCGCCAGATCTCGCCGGAATGTAGGAGGATAAGGTATCCCCGTACAAAATGGCTACAGGTCTTATTTAACGTGGCCTGTGAGAAAACCAAAATTCTTTGTCCCACACCATGGCCCACAGTTGCTTACCAATGGAAAATATCCACTTGGAGGCAGAATGTGAGCGTTGGCCTGCAGACGAAAGCTTTGGGGTAATAGGGGGGGGGTTAGCAATGGGGGGGAGGAGGGGGCCCGGAAACCGTATGTGCCCCCGGGGTATCGCTGTAATACTATTGCTTAGGGAAACTCTGAAAAAGACTTTCTGATTTGGCAAAATACCGCGACCCCACCCACCGAGTTTCCCGATGAAGCAGATGACCTTCGCCGACGCCGAG
>NZ_LKBY01000015.1:0-1387 GCF_002699915.1 Pseudomonas sp. ICMP 8385
TGACGCCTTAAAAGTTGAGCAATAGGAAGCCAGGGCCTACGCACCAGTTGGTTCTACCTGCTCAAGCTTGAACGTGTCGCCGTAATGCAGGACGGCCCAGGCCATCCTTGCATTCTTGGCGGCAATCGCGACGGCCGCACGCCAGTAACCGCGACGTTCAATCAGATTGCGGATCCAGCGACTAAATGGATCTTGTTTATCGCCCAGGTTGGCCATTACAGATCGAGCCCCGAGCACCAGTAGACTCCGTAAATAGGCATCCCCGGCTTTGGTGATACTCCCCAAACGCTGCTTTCCACCGCTACTGTACTGACCCGGCGTCAGTCCGAGCCATGCAGCCACTTGGCGACCATTTCTGAAGTCGTGCCCATCCCCAATACTGGCAACCAAGGCACTCGCCGTGGTCGAGCCAACCCCGCGCAATTGCAGCAAACCGAGCCATGCAGCCACTTGGCGACCATTTCTGAAGTCGTGCCCATCCCCAATACTGGCAACCAAGGCACTCGCCGTGGTCGAGCCAACCCCGCGCAATTGCAGCAACCTACGGCTACGATCATCTTCACGAGCAATCTGGCTGATTGCTCGATCAAGCTCTACCAAGCGGTCCTCGATATGGCTGGTGTGCTCTAACAGTTCACTCATGCACCGTTTTGCCCAGCCAGGCAAGCTGTCCAGATAAAATCAAGCTCTACCAAGCGGTCCTCGATATGGCTGGTGTGCTCTAACAGTTCACTCATGCACCGTTTTGCCCAGCCAGGCAAGCTGTCCAGATAAGGGCCAATCTCTCTTCTCAATCGCTCTGGGCTTTGCGGCAGGACCACCCCAAATTCAGAAAGTAATCCCCGCAGTCGGTTGTAAGAAGCTGTGCGCTCTTCGATAAATCCCTGCCGAGTGCGATGAAGGCAAAGAGTCGCCTGTTGATGCTCGTCCTTGACGGGTACGAACCGCATGCTGGGTCGGGTCACTGCCTCACAGATTGCAGCAGCATCTGCTGCATCATTCTTACCGCGCTTACCTGACATCCGATAAGGAGCAACGAGTTTAGGAGCCATCAACCTGACAGTATGTCCGTGCTGAACAAACACCCTCGCCCAGTGGTGCGCCCCTGAGCAAGCCTCCATACCAATCAAACACGGCGGTAACTGCGCGATCAATGGCACCAACTGATCACGCGCAACCTTCGGTTTCACCAATATGGCTTTGCCAGCCTCATTGACGCCGTGAACGGCGAACACCGTCTTGGCTAAATCGATTCCCACCGTGATAACTGACATTGGCTTCCCCTCCAGTAATTGATGCAGTTATGAAACTTCATCATGGCACCTTGATGCCGCCTCGCGACTTTCGCCGCGGACTTGGACGGGGAAGTCCCTTTCATTCGCTAAGC
>NZ_LKBY01000016.1:0-1572 GCF_002699915.1 Pseudomonas sp. ICMP 8385
GAGCTCAACTACGGGGTCGATCTATCAACCATCTGAGGGTAGCATCAGGTTGGTGAGGGGAAGGTGCCCCATCAACCATTAAATCCGCATACCCCAATTCCTCCGCGCAGGCATCGACCATCTTGGGCGCGACCCGAAACGCTAGCTGAACGGAACCAACACCAGGTGCAGGCACCGTCTCGGGAAAGAGGCCACCCGCTGGTTCGCTCGTCAGAACAAGGATATTGCTGCCAACCTTGAACTCGACCCATCCATCTCCTGCAGCCTGGCGAAACTCAAGCTGCATGATTTCTTCGTAGAATTTTCGCATCGCGGTCATGTCGCGGGTATAGATAATGGTGTAATCCAAAGCGCGGATTTGGTTGAGTGCGGATACGGTCTTACTCTGGGAAAATGCTTTCGTCGGATTAGCCAAGATTGCCGAACCAACAGCGGCCATTGCGATGCTCTGACGGCGGGTTAATGGAGTCATAGATCATCCTCTGTGTCTTCTTGGGTCTGTGATACCCGTCGCGTCCTGAGAGGCCCCCAAGTTTCGACTGGCCTATGAACCCTTTGCGGTGATGCGGGCTTGATGCGCGATACCAGACCGACTCCATGGCGTTGATCAAGCTCGTTCTTTCAGCATTTTCCCAACCGTAACGATCGCATCGATTGCAGGAACGAGTTGCTGACCTAGATCGGTTAGGCTGTATTCCACCGTGGGTGGAGAGGTCGCCACGACCGTTCGGTCGACAACCCCCTTTGATTCAAGCTCTTTCAGGCGTGCGCTCAGAACTTTGGCTGATACCGGCGTAATGTCTTCTTTTAGCTCGGAAAATCGGCGCGCGCCTCCGCTGAGGTACCAGATGATGTTGGGGGTCCACGCACCTCCAATAAGCCTCATACACTCGTTCAAAGGGCAGTCGGGATCGTGGGCCGGAGACCTATTTTTTCGTCGCTTCAAAACTGTCAAAGCACGTCCTTTCCGTGGTTACCATCTGGAAACTGCGCATTCCACGCCATCCGGCCACCCAGTCCACCAACATCCGGCCACCCGTTCCACGCTCATCCGGCCAGGCAGTCGGAGCGCAGCGACGCAGGTTTGCATTGTTAGTCTGAAGTCCCTGTCGTCGTCAATTTCGTTGCGCGTCTGCGCATCGATTCGCCCTTCAGNCCAGCCGGTCGAGGATCGCGTCGCCCAAGGTCGGATCGCCGATCAGTGCATGCCATTTGTCCACGGGCATCTGGCTGGTGACCAGCGTCGAGCGGTTGCCGTAGCGGTCGTCCAATAGCTCAAGCATGTCGCGCCGTTGCGGTGCGGTAAACGGCGCCAGGCCCCAGTCGTCCAGGATCAGCAAGTCGGTCTTGGCATAGCCCGCCATCAGTAGGCTGGTGACCAGCGTCGAGCGGTTGCCGTAGCGGTCGTCCAATAGCTCAAGCATGTCGCGCCGTTGCGGTGCGGTAAACGGCGCAAGGCCCCAGTCGTCCAGGATCAGCAAGTCGGTCTTGGCATAGCCCGCCATCAGTTTCGCGAATCGACCGTCTCCGTGGGCCAGGCCCAGTTCCTCCATCAGGCGCGGCAGACGCAAG
>NZ_LKBY01000017.1:0-1311 GCF_002699915.1 Pseudomonas sp. ICMP 8385
TGTCCCGTCCTGAATAAGGTTTACACCTTCTGATCTGTTTTTCAGGAGGACGTAATGGAATCAGCAAAAAGGCGTAGTCAGCGCGACTACACGTTGACCTTTAAATTGTCGGTCGTCGATCAGGTCGAAAAAGGCGAGCTGAGTTATAAAGAGGCTCAGGAGCGCTACGGGATTCAAGGCAAAACGACCGTTCTGACGTGGTTACGCAAGCACGGTCGGCAGGATTGGAGCCCAGGCAGATACATTGGCTCGCCGAGGATGGGGTCTATGCCCGACAAAAACCGACCATTAACGCCAGAGCAACGCATCAAAGAGCTTGAAGAGCAGTTAGCTCTGTCCAATCAGAAAGCGCAGTTTTTCGAGGCGGTCGTGGATGTCTTGAAGAATGACTACGGTCTCTCTGTCGTAAAAAAGCGTCCCGGCAAGTCCTCGCGCAAAAACGAATCAAAAACCTGAGCATCAGCAGGGCTTGCCAGTTCATGGGGATAAGCCGACAGGCTTACTACAAACGCAATCGCGCCGATGCTGCTCGTCTGGGGCTGGATCAGAAGGTTGCCGATTTCGTTCAGCAAAAACGTCAGCGGCAGCCGCGTTTGGGCACCCGAAAGCTACATTACTTGCTGCATTGCCAGCCCCAACTTGAACTGCAAGTGGGTCGAGATCGGCTGTTTTCGATTCTGCGGGAAAGACGTTTATTGGTAGCTCGCAAGCGGTCTTATCACAAGACGACCAATAGTCATCATCGCTTTCACCGCCACCCGAACCTGCTCAAGCCAGGTCCTGATCAGGTTGTTCCAAGCGGCCCGGAACAAGTCTGGGTGGCTGACATCACCTATTTGCCCACTCAGGAAGGTGTGGCCTATCTGAGCCTGGTAACGGATGCTTTTTCGCGAAAGATCGTGGGCTATCACGTCCATGAAAGCCTTCACACCGAGTCGGTAGCACAGGCACTGCGCCGGGCGGTAAAGCACCGTCGGACAGAGCAGTCGTTGGTGCATCATTCAGATAGAGGTATCCAATATTGCTCGGGGATGTACCAAGCGTTGCACGCGAAGTACGGTATTCGATGCTCAATGACGGACGGCTATGACTGCTACCAAAATGCCTTGGCAGAGCGGGTCAACGGGATATTAAAGACAGAGCTTATGCTCCAGCGACCACAGGATTTAACGCAGGCGAAGAAGATGGTGAGTGAGTCGGTATCGATCTACAACGGCGAGCGTCCGCACCTGTCTTTGAAATACAAAACGCCCGATGCGGTGCATCGGGCGTTAGGGTGAAACAGGTGTAAACCTATTTCAGGACTAGACA
>NZ_LKBY01000018.1:0-1243 GCF_002699915.1 Pseudomonas sp. ICMP 8385
TTGGCCGTCGAAGCCGGTTTCCTGCTGGATCAGGCCGTTGGCGTGGTAGGCCAGTTGGTAGGTTTCACCGGCCTCGTTTTCGATTTCGCTCAGCCGCAGGCGGGTGTTGTCGTAGCGGTACTTGAGTTGAGAGCCATCGGGGTTGATCCGGCGACTGATCAGGTGCAAGTCGTCGGCATATTCATAGCGGGTCACGCGCCCCAACTCATCGCGCTCGGCGGTGATTTTTCCGTAGGGGTTGTAGCTCAATTCGCGGGTGGCGCCGCCCGGCAAGAACACCTTGATCAGGCGGCCCACCGCGTCCCACTGATACTGGGTCAGCGCGCCGTGTTCATCCTCGCGGGCAACCTGCCGGCCGAACACGTCATAGCGATAACGCCGCACACCGCCATTGGGCAGTTGTTCCCCAATCAACTGCCCAAGATCGTTCCAGGTCAGGCGCTGACAGCTGTGGTCGGGATACCAAACCGCTAAAAGCTGCCCGCGCTTGTCGTAGCTGTACTCGGTGAGATTGCCGTCTGGATCGGTCTGGCGCGTGATCGCGCCCTGACAAACCGCTAAAAGCTGCCCGCGCTTGTCGTAGCTGTACTCGGTGAGATTGCCGTCTGGATCGGTCTGGCGCGTGATCGCGCCCTGCTCATTACGCTGGTACTTCCAGACCGCCTCACCCCGGCGCATGACCCGTACGAAGCCATGCTCATGCTCGTAGGAGGTGGGCTCGTCATCCCCAGACTGGTACTTCCAGACCGCCTCACCCCGGCGCATGACCCGTACGAAGCCATGCTCATGCTCGTAGGAGGTGGGCTCGTCATCCCCAGGAAACAGCGCGACCAAGCGCCCAGCCTCGTCGTACTGATAGGCCGTGATCGCGCCCAGGGGATCCTGCTCAACCGTCAGCCGTCCCTGGGCGTCGTAGGACTTGAAGTGCTTACCGCCATCGGGATCAACCCGCTGCACCAGGCGTGCCTGCGGGTCATGCACGTAGACTTCCTGGCTGCCATCGGCGTGCAGCAAGGTGACGCTGCCGTTGTCATCCCAGGCNCTGGCCCAATGCCGTACACAGCGCGCCGCCTTGCCAGACCGTTCCCACGCCCAGAAGAAACTCGCCCCACCGGCCAATTGCCGTTCAGTGATGACCGAGAGGCTGTCGTACTGATAGCGTTCGCTTTCGCCGACGGCATTGGTCGCCTCAAGCAGTCGCCACTGTTCGTCATAGCGGTAGGCAACCAGGTTCTGCTCGGTC
>NZ_LKBY01000019.1:0-1007 GCF_002699915.1 Pseudomonas sp. ICMP 8385
CGAGCCGCGTTATGCGTCCCTGCCAAACATCATGAAAGCCAAGAAGAAGCCGCTTGAAGTGCTGACTCCAGAAGCTTTGGGCGTTTCCACCGCCTCCACCAACAAGACTGTGAAAGTCGAAGCGCCAGCTGCACGCAGCGCGGGGATCAAGGTCAAGTCGGTGGCTGAACTGGTCGAGAAACTGAAAAACGAAGCGAAGGTGATCTGATCATGACTATCCTCGTAATCGCCGAACACGATAACAAGGTGCTGGCCCCGGCCACACTGAACACCGTTGCTGCTGCTGCGAAAATCGGTGGTGATATCCACGTCCTGGTCGCCGGCCAGAACGTGGGTGCCGTGGCTGAAGCCGCCGCGAAAATCGCTGGCGTGAGCAAAGTACTGGCCGCCGACAACGCTGCCTACGCGCATCAACTGCCGGAAAACGTAGCGCCGCTGGTTGCAGAGCTTGGCGCTGGCTACAGCCATATCCTGGCTGCCGCCACCATACGCGCATCAACTGCCGGAAAACGTAGCGCCGCTGGTTGCAGAGCTTGGCGCTGGCTACAGCCATATCCTGGCTGCCGCCACCTCCAACGGCAAAAACATCCTGCCACGGGTTGCTGCGCAGCTGGACGTTGACCAGATCTCCGAGATCGTTTCGGTGGAAAGCGCCGACACCTTCAAGCGCCCGATCTACGCCGGTAACGCCATTGCTACCGTGCAATCCACTGCCGCGGTCAAAGTGATCACCGTGCGTGCCACCGGTTTCGACCCGGTTGCCGCCGAGGGTGGTTCGGCTGCGGTTGAAGCCGTTGCAGCTGTACCGTGCAATCCACTGCCGCGGTCAAAGTGATCACCGTGCGTGCCACCGGTTTCGACCCGGTTGCCGCCGAGGGTGGTTCGGCTGCGGTTGAAGCCGTTGCAGCTGTACACAATTCTGGCACTTCCAGCTTTGTTGGCGAAGAGCTGGCCAAGTCGGACCGTCCAGAGCTGACCGCGGCCAAGATCGTCGTTTCCGGCGGGCG
>NZ_LKBY01000020.1:0-869 GCF_002699915.1 Pseudomonas sp. ICMP 8385
CCATCGGGGGGGGGATGTAGCCAAGCCGCTCCTCAATATCCAACTCCATGTCGGCTGACCCGTCCATACAGTAGTAATCGGCATATGCTGCTAGCGCTTGGGCGTTGCCTTGACGATGGCCATCGCGGTAAGCCTGAAGCCAAGCGGGGAGGCGGTTGAGTTCCATGCTGGTGGTTCCTGGTAGGAGGTGGCCACCGTCTCATCTCCTACCGAAATCCCAACGCTTCAAGGTGTGATGTCTGATTAGGCAGCACACAAACACGCCGAACGTAAAATCCCCGGCGAAGCTGCGATTACCAGAACCCGGGAAAGCGAGCGTTAGCTCGACACCAGGTCACTCCGGACGATATCGCCTCACGGCTAGGTTTCGGACCAGTCAGTTGGCTCAGCCCGGGGCGGTTAGCGAACACCTGTGCAAATATGGTGGCCTACCTTTGTGCCAGCAACGATCCAGTGGTCACAGAAGAGCGTGTCCCGAAGGGATTTGTGCTCAAAGCGGTAGATAGTGCCGTGCTGGTTGTGTACGCCCAGCGATTGTGGGATCAAACCATCAAACCGCCTAGGCCGAGCCTTCAGATCCCTCTTCGCAGGTACGTTCTCGGCAGCGAAAGCACAGCCGTTGTGTTCCCCGTAACGCACCGCCGGCAATAGAGTTCGAGTGGATGTTTTCCGACTGGTTTCCGTCCTGAAATCGGCCTTGCGTTCGAAGGGTGAATGAAATAATCGCTCAAACCCCGCGATTAAATGGCCCTCAAATGAACGAAATCTCAAAAGCTTTGCTAGGCTCTGTACGTAAACCCAAGAAATACGATTTTCTGTAAAATACACCGCCATTAAAGCCAGGAGGCCAAGATGGCAAAGCGGTATGA
>NZ_LKBY01000021.1:0-704 GCF_002699915.1 Pseudomonas sp. ICMP 8385
TTCGCCCACGACCCGGCGAACAACCTGCTGATGCAAGACCGCCCAGGGCCCGGCATCGTCGTCGGCAACCGCCTGTTACTGCAAGGCGACCGGCATTACGACTACGACGCTTTCGGAAACCTCATACGCGAACGCCGTGGCCGCGCACAGCAGTGGGTCACCGAATACCGCTACGACTGCCAGCACCGCCTGATCGGCGTCACCCAGCCGGACGGCAGCCAGGCCAGTTATCGCTATGACCCGTTTGGGCGGCGTATCGCTAAAGTGATCAATGGCAAGACCACCGAGTTTTTCTGGCAAGGCGACAAGGTCATCGCCGAACACACGGCGGGGCAGCATCGCAGTTATCTCTACGAGCCTGACAGCTTCAGGCCGTTGGCTTTGTTGGAAGGGTTTGGTCCGGCCAATACCCAGGCCTTCCACTACCAACTGGACCACCTGGGTACGCCGCAGGAACTGACCAACGCGCAAGGCAAAATCGTCTGGTCCGCCCACTACCTCGCCTACGGCCAGATCGCCCGGTTGGATGTGGACACCGTCGATAACCCGCTGCGTTTTCAGGGGCAATACTTCGACCGTGAAAGCGGGCTGCATTACAACCGGCATCGCTACTACAATCCAGATAATGGCCGCTATTTGACCCCCGACCCGGTGAAGTTGGCGGGTGGGTTGAACGGGTATTTGTATGTGCCCAACCCTACGGG
>NZ_LKBY01000022.1:0-683 GCF_002699915.1 Pseudomonas sp. ICMP 8385
GGCGTGCAGCAAGGTGACGCTGCCGTTGTCATCCCAGGCATAGCGCGTATCCATCTGCGCAAAACTGGCCCAATGCCGTACACAGCGCGCCGCCTTGCCAGACCGTTCCCACGCCCAGAAGAAACTCGCCCCACCGGCCAACTGTCGTTCAGTGATGACCGAGAGGCTGTCGTACTGATAGCGCTCGCTTTCGCCGACGGCATTGGTCGCCTCAAGCAGTCGCCACTGTTCGTCATAGCGGTAGGCAACCAGGTTCTGCTCGGTCACCCAGGCGTCGTCCGCTTCGCTGTCCACGCGAAACACCTGGTAGTCCACCGCCACGATATGCCCACGGTCATAGCGCAACANCCTGGTAGTCCACCGCCACGATATGCCCACGGTCATAGCGCAACAGCAGGGCGCGACCGGCACCGTTATCCAGGCGCAGAATCCGCCCCAAGCCGTCGCGGGAAATACGCAGGCGGTTGTCATACGCGTCGCTGATGGCCGTCAGCACACCGTCGTGAAAGTGGTAGAACCGTGCCCCTTGAGCCAGCACCAGTTCATCCGACGCCGCCCCCAGATAAATCGCCGCCTCGGCCAGGCTATTGCTGATGGCCGGGCGGGCCGTGGAGGGCAGGGGAAAGGTGGTGCTGCGGTTCTCATGATCGGTCCACACCACCGAGCCGCCGACCACACACAGG
>NZ_LKBY01000023.1:0-628 GCF_002699915.1 Pseudomonas sp. ICMP 8385
CCGGTAGTAACGGTTTGATCGCCTTTGTACACATCATCCGGGGCCACAACCGAAACAGTGCCGCTCGATTGGTCCACACCGATGGTGATGACTTGTTTGTTATCCAGGGTGATAGTCAGCGGGCCGGTGGTGTTCAGCACCGGTGTGCCGTTTTTATCCACAAGCGTGGCGGTGTAGACGATCTGGCCGCCTTCGCCCACGGTTTTACCGGTGTGCCGTTTTTATCCACAAGCGTGGCGGTGTAGACGATCTGGCCGCCTTCGCCCACGGTTTTAGTGGCCGTCAGGACCACATCAACCTTGTCGATGGTGTCGTTGATGGTGGTAGTGGCGCCATTGCCTGCTACCACGAGCTTCTCGAAGTTACCGCCAGCGGTGTCGGTGATCTGGACAGTCTGGGTGCTCTTGTCGATGAATACGTCATCGCCTGGAGCGTCCACCGTCACGGTACCGACGGTTTCACCGGCCTTGATGGTGATGGTTTGCTTGTTATCGAGTGTCAGGGTGACGTCAGTGTCAGCCTTGTTGCTCAAGGTGGCGGTGTAAGTGATCTTGCCGCCTTCGTTGACGGCGCTTGGCGCGGTCAGGGTGACGGTGGTGGTGTTATCGGTGCCCGGTGTATCCGTCAC
>NZ_LKBY01000024.1:0-162670 GCF_002699915.1 Pseudomonas sp. ICMP 8385
CGGCGCGATCCAGCACTTGGCCGGTATGAAAGACTCCAAGGTGATCGTTGCGATCAACAAGGACGAAGAAGCGCCGATCTTCCAGGTGGCCGATTACGGCCTGGTGGCGGACTTGTTTGAAGCGGTTCCCGAGCTGAGCGGTAGCCTGTAAATGGGGCATGCAGGCGCGAACAGTTTCGCGCCTGCATGCCCCATGGCGATCAGGCGCCCAGGCTTTCGATGTCCCTGGCCAACATCACCAGTTGATGGGCCAGGGAGCTTTGCAGGGTGTCGGTCGGCAGTTGGAATTTCGGCGCGCCGCAGGTCAGGGCCATGATGCTGCCGTCGGCCAGGCGCAGCGGAACGCCTGCGGCGTTGACGTTGCGGTCCCACTCGCCGAGGGACAGGCAAAAACCGAACTCTTCATACTCGCGGAACGATTCGTTCAACGAGACCTCCAGGGCCGGCCATTCGTCACCGGCCTTCTTGGCAATTTCGCCGATCAGGTGGGCCCGCTCGTTTTCCGGGGTGGCGGCCAGGTAGGCGCGGCCTGCCGCAGTGGTGCTCAAGGGCAGGCGCACGCCGGCTTCCATGCGCAGGCTGGCCACGTCGGGTGGGCGGCAGCTTTCCACATAAATCATCGAGAGCCGGTCGCGGCAGGTGAGGCCAACGGTGGTGTTGGTGCGCCGGGCGAACTCGTCCATCAGCGGTTTGCCCAACTGGCGAACCCGCAGGTTGTTGACATAGGCATACCCCAGGGCCAGCACCCCGGAGTCGAGTTGGTATTTTTCCACGTCCTGGTTGTAGCTCAGGTAGCCAAGCTGCGTCAGGGTATAGGTCAGGCGCGAAACCGTGGGCTTGGGCAGCCCGGTAATCCGCGCAATGTCCTGGTTGCCCCGGGTGACGTTGCCGTGGGTGAACGCGCGCAACACTTCGAGACCCCGACTCAGGGCTTCGACGAATTTCCGGTCCTTGGGTTCGTTCTCGGGCGTTTCGATTTCTTCAGTCATGGAGGCTCATGTGGGCAGCGGGCAGGCAGTGGAAGAGGTTAGCCGATAATACCGGGCAGTGTGGGCAGTAATCGGCGTGATTTCAATGCAATGACTTAATAGTTGCGCAAAAAGGCAGCATAGCGGAATCCTGTTCCGCTAGTGATTCCATTGCACGACCCAGGACAGGGCAAGTAATACCGGGATGGCGATCAGCGCAAAGCGGCCATTCCAGGTGAGGACAATCGTCCACGGCAAGGTGCCTGCGGTACGCGCGAGGATCAGCACGGCGGGCCCAAAGGGCGAGAGCAGCATCGCCAGGGAGAAGGCACAGACCAGGCTGACGGCGGGCCCCAGGGGGTTGACACCAGCCGCCTGCAATTGGGCCAGCAAGCCGGCACAAATGCTCAGGGTAATAATCGGCGCAATGCCAACCAGCGCGAGCCCGACGATACCCAGCAGGGCCATGCATTGCAGCACAAATACCTGGGAGGCGCCGCCCAGCAGCGGCACCAGTTGATCCAGGGAAACCAGCTGATTGAACAGCGCGCCGAACAGCGCGGAACAACCAAAGATAAAGACCTCATTGCGCATGCCCGCCAGATGCTCGGCCAATTCGTCGTAGGCTTTGCCAGGGCTCTCAAGGAACAGCCAGCCACTGACCAGCAGCGGCACCACCACCAACGACGCTTGGGTGATGTTCAGCCAACTGAAGCTGGCCAGCGCGACAATCGTGCCGATGCCCAGGGCCGTGCCCAGGGCGAGCGGTGTGAGCGAGGCGGCGGGAATTTCTGGCGACTCATCCACCAGCGTCTGCAAATGGCGGTTTTCCGTGCGTGCGCCAATAAGCATCAGCAGCGCCGTGGCGATCACGCCGTAGGGCAGCAGGTCGGTCCAGGTCAGGCTGGGGACTTCACGGGTAATGATCGCCACGACAATGCTGGTTGGCGCGATTAACGGCACCAGGGCAAAGCCGCGAATGGCGGCGGTCAGCACGCCTCTCTGGCCATCGCGTTGGGCCGGGTGATCGGGGGCAAAGTGTTGCAGGTAACTGTGCAGGGTTGAACACATCAGGTTGAGCATGCCGAAACTGAGGATTGAGCCCAACCCGAGCGCCGCCAACAAGTAGCGCGGATAGAGCAGGGCCCGTGGTCCACGCAACAACACACGATGCACCTCACGCAGTGCCGGCAGGCGCTTGACCAGGCAACCCATCAGCCCCAGGCCGCCAATGAACGCCGCGTAATAGGCGGCCGCGCTGCTGATGCGCTGGACGGTGGGCAGGTCCAGTGGGGCCTTGACCAGCCATAGCGCGAGCAGCGCCAGCGTCGCCAGGCCCAGGCGCCGAGGATAGGGCATGAGCGACTGCCAGTGCCGGATAAAAAACAAACCGAACAGCAGCGCTGCGATCAGGCTGAACGCAGTGGTACGTGTGCCCAGGGCAATCAGTTCGCAGAGCAGGGCCAGTGGCAGCAGGCGTGTCAGCTTCACGCGGGCAGACGCCGCAGGCGGCTACGTTTGAACACCCCTTCGGCGCTGGCCAGCAGGTTGTCCTCGGCATCGAGCACATCACAAGCGGCCATGTAGATTTTCGGCCCGCCGCCCCGTACCCGGGCGATGACCCGTACCCGACTGCCCGCCGGGGCGGGGGCCATGTAGTTGATGTTCAGCGACAAGGTCAGGGACAAGCGCCATTGGGCCGGATCGACGTGCCAGGTGCCGCACATGCCCAGGGCCGAGTCGGCCATGGCCGCGATCACGCCGCCGTGCAGGTTGCCGGCCTGGTTGAGATGGTCGGGACGAATCTGCAGGGCGATGACCGTACGAGCCTGGCCATATTCAAGCAGATCAAGGCCCAGGTAAGCGGCAAAACCACTGAACAGCCCGATCAGGTCGGTTGCAGGCGATGTGGGGGTCATGGGGTGTTCTCTTCTTGTTATGGCGTGGCGCGTTTGCGGGCAGTGACCTTTTGGCCTGTACTTCCAAGTTCCGCAAAGTCGGTTTATTGATTGAAGTTGAGCCTGACAATATTTAATATCATAGTCAATATGGAATCTGGTTCTGCACAGCGAAACATTAATTCGGAGAAGACATGTTTTCACGTATCGGTGTGATAGGCAGTGGCGCCATGGGGCGTGGCATTGTTCAGGTGTTTGCGACGTCAGGCTGCGAGGTGCTGCTGTATGACGTGCGTCCCGAGGCAGTCGAGCAGGCGCTGAGCTTTAACAAGGACCTGTTGGCGCGCCAGGTGGCCAAGGGCAAGCTCAGCCCCGAGCAGTTGGAGCAGACCCTGGCGCGTATGCAGCCTGCCGCCAGCCTGGAAGCCTTGGCCGGTTGCGATCTGTTGATCGAAGCCATCGTCGAGAACCTGGAGGCCAAGCAAGGGCTGTTTCGCCAGTTGGAGGCCATCGTTGCGCAGAGCGCCGTGCTGGCGACTAACACGTCTTCGTTGTCCGTTACGCAGATCGCCAGCGGTTGCCAGCACCCTGAACGGGTTGCCGGGTTTCACTTCTTCAACCCGGTGCCGCTGATGAAGATCGTCGAGGTGGTGCGCGGTGAGCGTACCCAGGCGCAGGTGGTCGAGCGCTTGTGCGCGTTGGCCGAGACCGCGGGCCACTTTGCGGCGCAAACCCCGGACACGCCGGGTTTTCTGGTCAACCATGCCGGTCGCGCCTATGGCACTGAAGCCTTGCGCATCCTTGGCGAGAACATCGCCGATGTCGAGCAGATCGACCGCATCCTGCGCGATGGCCCGGGCTTTCGCATGGGGCCGTTCGAGTTGTTTGACCTCACCGGGCTGGATATTTCCCACGGGGTGATGGAGTCGATCTACGCGCAGTTTTATGGTGACCCCCGCTATACGCCTTCCTACCTGGCAGCCCAGCGCGTGGCCGCCGGTTTGCTGGGGCGCAAGAGTGACGGGCAGGGTTTCTACCGGTATGTCGACGGCCAACAGCTGCGTTCGCCCCCGCTCAAGCGCGCGGTGGTAGCGGTCGAGCGGGCCTTCTGGCTCGACAGCCAGGAGCTGCACGTGCGCGATGCAGTGGCAACCTTGCTCGCCGCTGGCGGGGCGAGGCTTGAAGAGGCCGCTCAACCACCGGCCAACGCGATCTGCCTGATTACCCCGTTGGGGGAAGATGCCAGCAGCATGATTGCGCGCCTGGGTTTACCGGCTGAGCGCACCCTGGCTCTGGACACCTTCTGCGATTTTTCCAAGCGCCTGGTGTTGATGCGCCAACCGGCGCTTGAGCCTGCGTTGGAAGCCCAGGCGGTACAGGCCCTCGGCAGCAGTGGCGTGCCGGTGGAAGTGATCAATGACTCGCCCGGTTTCATCATCCAGCGCGTGGTGGCCTGCGTGGCCAACCTGGGGGCGGAAATCGTCCAGCGGGGCATCGCCACCCCGGCCACCCTCGACCGTGCGGTGATGCTGGCGCTGGGTTATCCGCGCGGCCCGCTGGCCTTCGCCCAATTCTATGGCGCCGACAAGATCCTTGCGGTATTGCGCGGTATTCAAGGTTGTTATGAAGAACCGCGCTACCGCCCCAGCCCTTGGCTGCGTCGCCGGGTCCAACTGGGCCTGGGCCTGCAATCCCCTGATCATCCCTCTGCCGTGCAGGAGCAATAACCATGTCCGCTTATATCTATGATGGCCTGCGTACACCTTTTGGCCGCAGCGCCGGCGCCTTGGCCAGCGTGCGCCCCGATGACTTGCTGGGCGAAGTCATTCGTGCCCTGGTGGCGCGCAGCTCGTTTGCAGGCGCCGACTATGAAGACGTCGTGGCGGGGTGTGCCTGCCAGGCCGGTGAAGATGCGCGCAACGTTGCCCGCAATGCGGCATTGCTCGCGGGCTTGCCATTGACCACGGGGGGCTTGACTGTCAACCGCTTGTGCGGCTCGGGGCTGGCGGCGTTGCTGGATGTGAACCGGATGATCCGTTGCGATGAGGGCCAGTTGTTTATCGCTGGCGGCACCGAGAGCATGAGCCGTGCGCCGTTTGTCGTCGGCAAGAGCGAGGCGGCATTCTCCCGGGCCTTCCAGGTCTTCGACAGCAGCATCGGTGCGCGTTTTCCCAACCCGCTGATCGAGGCCGAATTCGGCGCCGACAGCATGCCGCAAACCGCCGATAACATTGCGCGCGACCTGGGTATCAGCCGGGCCGACAGTGATGCGTTCGCCGCGCGTAGCCAGGCGCTGTATGCCAAGGCGCTGGCCGAGGGTTTTTATGACGGGGAACTGATGTCGGTGTTGGTGCCACAAGGACGCAAGTTGCCGCCCAAGGAGGTACTGGCTGATGAGCACCCACGGCCGTCCACCGATGAGCCGGCGCTTGCCCGGCTGGGGGCGCTGTTCGACGACGGAGTGGTCACGGCGGGGAATGCCTCGGGGATCAACGATGGGGCGGCGGCGCTGATCGTTGGCAACCGTGCGATCGGTGAGCGGTACGGGGTCAGGCCTCGGGCACGGATCGTGGCCGGTGCGGTCGCGGGGGTTGCGCCCAGGGTGATGGGCCTGGGGCCGGTTCCGGCCATTGGCAAGGCCTTGGCGCGTGCCGGGCTCAGCCTGGCGGATATGGATGTGATTGAAATCAATGAAGCCTTCGCCACCCAGGTGCTGGGGTGCGCTAAAGAGTTGGGCCTGGCCTTTGACGATCCGCGTTTGAATGCCCAGGGCGGTGCGATTGCCATTGGCCATCCGTTGGGCGCCTCGGGTGCCCGCTTGGCCCTGACGGCCTTGCGGAGCCTGGAGCGCCAGCAAGGGCGCTACGCGCTGGTGAGCCTGTGCATTGGGATTGGCCAGGGCATTGCCTGTGTGATCGAACGGCTTGACTGAAGCCACCCCATACAAGTGTGGGAGCGGGCTCGCGATAGCGGTGGTTCAGCCGACATATTCAGTGACTGATCCACCGCCATCGCAGGCAAGCCAGCTCCCACAGGGGAACGCAGCTTCGCGCTCTGGTTCTGCTTTTAAACGACCTCGAACAACCCCGCAGCCCCTTGCCCGCCGCCGATGCACATGGTCACCACCACATATCTGGCGCCGCGCCGTTTGCCTTCGATCAGGGCATGGCCGGTCAGGCGTGAGCCGGTGACGCCATAAGGATGGCCGATGGAGATGGAGCCGCCGTTGACGTTCATCTTGTCTAGAGGGATGCCCAGCTTCTCGCGGCAGTAGATCACCTGCGAGGCGAAGGCTTCATTGAGTTCCCACAAGTCGATATCGTCGACGTTCAGGCCGTTGCGCTTGAGCAGGCGGGGGATGGCGTAGACCGGGCCGATGCCCATCTCGTCCGGCTCGCAACCGGCCACGGCAAAACCGCGAAAAATGCCCAGTGGCTCGAGGTTGTTGCGTTCGGCATACAGACTGTCCATGACCAGGCACACCGACGCCCCGTCAGACAGCTGGCTGGCATTGCCCGCCGTAATGAATTGCCCGGCACCGCGCACCGGCTCCAGCAAGGCCAGGTTGGCCAGGGTGGTGGAGGGGCGGTTGCACTCGTCCTGCGTCAGGGTTACCGCCTGTTCACTGACCTCGCCGCTGTGTTTGTCCTTGACCAGCATGTGGGTGCTGAAGGGCACAATCTCCTCATCAAACAAACCTGCGGCCTGGGCGGCGGCGGTGCGCTGTTGGCTGAGCAGGGCGTATTCGTCCTGGGCCTCGCGGCTGATGTGGTAGCGCCGGGCAACGATGTCGGCGGTTTCAATCATCGACAGGTAAAGCTCGGGTTTGTGTTCCCGCAGCCACGGGTTCTGCCTGCGATCGGTATTGAGCTTGTCGTTTTGCAGCAGGCTGATGGATTCCACGCCGCCGGCAATCATCGCCGGGACTTTCTCCGACACGATACGTTGGGCCGCGAGGGCAATGGCTTGCAGGCCCGAGCTGCAAAAGCGGTTGATCGACAACCCCGCCGTGGCGCTGGACAGCCCGCCACGAATGGCGGCCAGGCGCGCCATGTTCTTGCCCTGGGCGCCTTCATGAAACGTCGCACCGAGGATCACATCTTCAATCAACCCCGGATCAATCCCGGCCCGGGCCACGGCGTGCTGGATCACATGCCCGGCCAGGTCGATGCTGTGGGTGTTGTTCAGGGCGCCCCGGTAGGATTTGCCGAGGGCGGTACGCGCGGTGGAGACAATAACGGCGTCAGACATCAATCAGTTTCCTGTGCCAGTACTGGTGGGGGCGTGGGCGGCCCATTCTTCATCCTGCAACTGGCGCCATAGCAGTTTGCCGGCGCCTGATTGCGGCAGATGCTCGCGAAACTCAATAGTGGCGGGGACTTTATAGGCCGACATATTGGCCTTGCACCACTCGATGATGTCGTCGGCCTTGGTGCCCTGTCGCTCGGGGTGCAGGGTCACCAGGGCTTTGACGGCCTCCCCGCGGCGTGCGTCGGGGGAGGAAATGACGCAGCACTGCTTGATCGCCGGATGGCGGTACATCAGGCTTTCGACTTCCGAAGGCCAGACCTTGTAGCCGGAGGCGTTAATCATTCGCTTGATCCGGTCGACCATGAAGAAGTAGCCGTCTTCGTCGTAGTAACCGAGGTCGCCGGTGCGCAGGAAACGTTTACCTTGCAGTTCGATAAAGGCTTTTTCGGTGTCGTGCGGGAGCCGCCAGTAGCCTTTGAAAATTTGCGGGCCGTGGCAGACAATTTCCCCTACCTCATGGGGCGCCAGTTCCAGGCCAGTCGTACTGTCGATAACGCGCGAGTCCACGTCGAACGCCGGAATACCCAGGCATTGGGATTTGCTGCGTGCCTTGGGGTTCATATGGGTCGCTGCCATGGTTTCGGTCATGCCGTAACCTTCGATGTAGTCCAGGCCCAATAGTTGTTTGAGCTTGTTCTTGACCGGCCCGGGCATCGCCGCACCGCCACCGCCAATGTAATCGAGGCTGGACAAGTCATAGCGATCGAGCCCTTCCTGGGTCAGGAAGTCCACGGCCATGGTGACGATATTGGACCAGTTGCTGACGCGATAACGCTGCATCAACTGCGCGGCAACTTCGCGGTTCCAACGGGTCATGACCACCACACAGGCACCACTGAAAATCGGCCCGTTCATCGACGACTGCATGCCGGCGACATGGAACAGCGGCAGGGTGGTCAGGACCACATCTTCACAAGTGCGGTTAGTCCAGGCCTGGCGATGCACGGTCGTCGCCATCACTGAGGCATGGGTGTGCAGGCAGCCCTTGGGCACGCCGGTGGTGCCGGAGCTGTAAGGCATTACGCAGTGATCGTCAGCGCCACTGAGGTGCGGGCCAGGCTGTTGGCCACAATCGAGTGCGGCCTGCCAGCGCACCACGCCAGGCAACGTCGCGGTTTCCACCGCAACGAGCAACTCGGGCGGCAGGGGCAGGTCGGTGGGCTGGCGCAGGTATTGGCAATAAGCGGTGGTCAGCACCTGGCGCAGCTTGAAGCGGCCGAGCAGCGGCGTGACAAAAGGCGCCAGATCCTGAGCGCAGACAACGATCTCGCCGTCAGTATCTTGCAGGTAGTGTTCCAGTTCGCTGGCGCGGCTCATGGGGTTGAGCGGTACCACCATGGCGTCGGCGCGCAAGGCGGCGTAGTAAGTGATGATGAATTGAGGCGAGTTCTGCATGAACAGCAGCACCCGGTCGCCACGCTTGATCCCTTGGGACTGGAAATACCCGGCCAGTCGCTCGACCTCATCGAGCAACTGGGCGTAGGTGATGAGGGTGTCGTAGTAAATGATCGCGGTCTTTTGCGGATAACGCCGGGCAGCGATCTCCAGGTTACAGAAAAGACTGGTGTCCGGCAGTGTCAGGTGGTGGGGCGCACCCTCCGGCCAATGGGGCAGGTGACGATTGAACATTCTAAAACCCTGTTGTTATGAGTCTGGGTTAATCGATATGCGGACGGTATGGCGGGTGCCATCTCGCTGGAGATTTGCATGCAATGCTGCGAAATGTCAAATATATGGAATTATATTTCGCTGTGCGGAATTATTGATTGGCTTTTCGTAAGGCCAGGAAGTCTGCGGGTCGCTTGTCGAAGAATGCCGCAATTCCCTCGCCAGCCTCATCGTCCCCCATGGACTCCACCATATGGGTGGCCTCCAGTTCCAACTGCTGCTCCAGGGTTGCGCTGCTGGCCTGACGGCACAGGGCCTTGATCCGCGCCATTGCCCGCTGTGGGCCTGCGCCAATCCGGGTTGCCAGCGTGATGGCCGCCGCGAGCGCTTCACCGGGCTCGACCAGGGTATTCACCGCACCCATGGCATGCAGGCGTTCACCGCTGATCCGCTCACCTGTCAGGCACAGTTGCGTCAGTACCTGGCGCGAGACAAATTCGGCGAGAAACGCCGTGGCGCCGCCATCCGGGGTGAGGCCAACCTTGACGTAGGCCACCGAAAACGAAGCATTGCGGGCCACTACCAGCAGGTCGCACGCCAGTGCAATCGACAGGCCGGCCCCGGCTGCTGCACCTTCGACGGCGGCGATCACCGGTTTGCTGCAGGTGTGGATCGAGCGGATCAGGTCATGCAGGCCTTCAAGGTTGACCCGTCGCGCCGCCGGCGTCATGGTCCGGCGTAATGCCAGCCGATGCAGATCGCCGCCGGCGCAGAAATGGCCGTCAACACCGGTCAACACCACGGCGCCAATCGCCGGATCCGCCTCGGCCCGGGTCAGGGCCTGGGGTAATGCGCCATAGAACTCGGGCGTGAGGGCGTTACGTGCGCCGGGGTTGTTATTGGACAGCACTAGAACGGCACCTTCGCGGTGCACAAGAATCGGTTCACGCATGGTTTCACCTGTTGTGCTCGGCGGCTGATTATCCGAAGGATTATCGGAAGGCAAAGCTTCATTGACAATCACAGCCCTGATTGACAGGCTGTTCAAAATTCTTTGACAGTGGCCGCCTATGGACCTCAAGTCGCTTACCTTGCTGGTCGAAATCATCGATGCAGGCAACCTCAGTGAGGCCGCACGGCGCCTCAAGGTCAGCCGGGCCAACATCAGCTACCACCTCAGCCGCCTGGAACAGTCAATCGGTTTGCAACTGGTACGGCGTACTACGCGCCGCATCGAGCCGACCGAGATCGGTCTGCGCCTGTATGAGCATGGGCGAGCCATCCGCAATGAGCTGCTGGCGGCGCAAGAGTCGGTCTCTTCACTGGGGCAGAGCCTGCAGGGCCGGGTGCGTGTGAGCGTCCCGAGCGGGTATGGGCAATGGGTCATGGCCGACTGGCTACTCGATTTCAAGCGGCTTTACCCCGGGATCGTGCTGGACGTGATGTTTGAAAACCGTGTCGAAGACCTGATGCGCGATGAAGTGGATATCGCGGTACGGGTCATGTCCGAGCCGCCGCAAAACCTGGTGGCGCGGGACATGGGCGTGTTGCGCTACGTGGCCTGCGCTTCTGCGGCCTACGCCCAGGAGCATGGTGTGCCCGAGCAACTCAGCGACTTGCGCACCGCGCCGCTGATTACGGCGGCGGTGGTTGGCCGGCAATTGCGGGTCGCCGCTTACCTGGACGAGGAGCGTCATGAGGTCCTGCTGGAGCCCACCCTGATTTCGGAGAACTTTCTGTTCTTGCGCCAAGCCGTCTTGGCCGGGTTGGGCGTCGGGCTGGTGCCGGACTACCTGGTGCAGGATGACGTGCGCCAGGGCACGCTGGTGACCGCCCTGGATGCCTGGCGGCTGAGCATCTTCGGCACCAACATGTATATGCTCTATATGCCTGATCACCATCACACCCGTGCGACCTCGACCTTCATCGACTTCATGCTCGCCCGGGCCAGAACCACGGAGGTAGACTGCGCCCCATGTCCATCCAGCACGCACTCCTGACCTCACTCCTGGAAAAGCCCTCCACGGGGTATGAGTTGGCCAATCGGTTCGACCGCTCCATCGGCTATTTCTGGCAAGCCACCCATCAGCAAATCTATCGTGAGCTGGGCCGTATGGTCAGCGCCGGCTGGCTCGTGGCGCAAGATGGCCCTGAGGATGACAAGCGGCGCAAAAAAATCTACCAGGTGCTGCCTGCGGGGCGCGCCGAGTTGATGCGCTGGGCGGGCGAGCCGCAAGAAGCGGGGGACCAGAGCCAGGCATTGCTGATCAAGCTGCGTGCCGAGGCGGTGATTGGCCCGCTGGGCCTGGGGGCTGAGGTCCAGCGCCTGATCAAGCAGCATCAGGCCCTGCTTGAGACGTATCGGCAGATTGAACAGCGCGACTTTTCATCTGCCTCGTTGAGCACCACACAGCGCCTGCAATACATAGTGCTGCGACGTGGAATCATGCTCGAAGAAAGCTGGCTGGCCTGGGCGGATGAGGTATTGCCGTTGATTGAGGTGTGAGGCCAGGCAGGGTTCGACTTCATCCACCGCCAATCCCCTTGTGGGAGCTGTCGAGCCCCGGCGAGGCGGCGATGGCGGCGGCACAGGCACTGAAGAGGTCACCTGCCCCGCCGTTATCTGAGGTCCAAGCGTTTGCGTGAGGCTTGATACTCACCCTTGAGCCGCTCGATCAGCTTGCCGGCCGGCAGTACCGACTTGACGGCGCCCACGCCCTGGCCTGCCCCCCAGATATCTTTCCAGGCCTTGGCCCCTTCACCGGTGCCGAAATTCATTTTTGAAGGGTCGGACACTGGCAGTTCATCTGGGTCCAGACCGCTGTTGGCGATGCTTTGGCGCAGGTAATTGCCATGCACACCGGTGAACAGGTTGGAGTAGATGATGTCGTCGGCCGAACTCTCGACAATCATTTGCTTGTAGGCAGATTGGGCATGGGCTTCTTCAGTGGCGATGAACGCCGAGCCGATATAGGCCAGGTCAGCGCCTGCCGCCTGGGCGGCGAGAATCCCATTACCGTGTGAAATGGCCCCCGAAAGCAGCAGCGGGCCGTCGAACCATTCACGAATTTCCTGGATAAGCGCAAAAGGCGAAATTTTCCCCGCATGCCCTCCAGCCCCCGCAGCCACGGCAATCAGGCCGTCGGCGCCTTTCTCAATGGCTTTTCTGGCGAAGGTATTGTTGATCACGTCGTGCAGCACGATGCCGCCGTAGGCGTGTACCGCCTCATTCACATCCACCCTCGCACCCAGCGAGGTGATGATGATTGGGACTTTATATTTGGCGCACAGTGCCAGGTCATGTTCGAGCCGATCATTGGACTTGTGCACGATCTGGTTGACCGCAAACGGCGCAGAGGGCTTATCCGGATGCAGGGCATCGTACGCGGCCAACTCGGTCGTGATTTGTTTCAGCCAATCCTCCAATACCGGCGCCGGTCGTGCATTCAGCGCGGGGAATGAACCCACTACGCCGGCCTTGCATTGGGCGATCACCAACTGAGGGCTGGAAATGATAAACAGCGGCGAACACACCACTGGAATCGAAAGACGGCCTTGCAAAACAGCAGGGAGAGACATAGCGGCTCCAATCGGATCGGGTGTCGGATACCCGGCGAGGAGAAATTAGCAGGGTGAATTTTAATATGCAACTGGTTGCATAGTTGCTGCCCTGGCCGCTACCCGCAAGCAATGTATTTGCTGTTCTATGGTAAACGCTCCATAAACCCGACATTTGCCCGTCACACCCCGTACTACATAACAAACACACCTTTTCATGCAGGTTTCCAAAACGTTACGCACAGCTCCTGCGTTGCGCCTCTCTCTGTAAGTCAATATCGTTTGCCGTGTGTGAGATAAGCCTCTGATCCCAACACTGCAAAGGAATGCCTTATGAGCAAAAACACGAAAAAGACCTCCGGCAAGATGGCCACATTGGCCGCCGAAACCCTGAATAATCCAAACGCCTCAGCCATCGCCAAAAGCCTGGCTGCCTCGGCGTTGGCTCAACGTGGTACGGATAAGCAGACCAGTGCACAGATGGAGGAAAAAGCTGGAAAGACGCTTCAGAGCGATAAGTACAGCGAGCAGACAAAAGCCCTTGCTGCCTCCGTGCTCTCCCAATCCAATAAAGAGCGGGGAAGCTGAGTGGCGACCAGGCTGTCGCTCCCAGAAGCTGTTGAGGGGCAGCGTGCAGGCCATGGTCTCCGAATGGGGTGAGCCCCGTCGCGGCTGTCAGCTCAAGCGCTCAGCCGCTTTACGATAAACCTGGTCCCGTTCACGTTTATCAACAGCGACTACAACCACGGTAACTTCCTGATCAATCACCTGATAGACCAAGCGATAACCGCTGCTGCGCAGTTTGATTTTGTAGCAGTCGGGCAAACCGTGCAGGCGGTTGGTTTCAATGCGCGGATTGGTCAGGATTTCTCCCAGCTTTTTCTTGAGCTGCTGGCGTACGGTATCCCCTAGTTTTTGCCACTCCTTCAGCGCTCGTGCATCGAACTCAAGGCTATAGGTCATCCAATGAAACCTTCACGCGTTGAGGCGCCGCCAACCTCTCTCGTACGGTTGCCATCAGTGCCTCGTCATCCTCAGTCATCAAGACTGGTTTGAAGGGCAACTGACCACGCTCTGCCACATACTGCAGAGCCTGGCGCATCAGTTCGGAAGGCGTGACACCGAGTTTTTCCAGTTCACGATAAGCGCGTGCCTTAAGGTCGTCGTCGATACGGATATTGATAGAGGCCATGCTGTTGGTTCCCGATGTAATGACGTTGGTCATTACAATGGGCTGGGATGAGCTTTTTGACAAGTATTCCTCGACGTTTGACCGAGTATGGCGCTTACCATGAATGGGCAATCTTACTGCGGCTCGGCTTGGTCAGCATTCCATCAGCTGTAACTGATTTTTAAGATGTGTGATACGTCGAGGGCGTTTGGTTGCTGGGGTTTTGTTGGCCCGCCTGGCAGGGCTGTTCTATGCTGAGTTTATGTGTCCAATTCTTACGGACGGGAGATGGGTATGAATAACGAACCCAAGCCACGCGATGACTCGGCGCAGGAGCGCGCGCGGCAGCTTCGCGAAGAAGAGAAACCGCAGACCTGGAAGCACCCGGATGATGGGACGGAACTGTCCGAGCGCGACCAGGAGCGCCCACTTAAGCCCTGACGTCAACGATGGGCCCAGCGTTCACCCGGCTATCGGCGTACACAACTCCACCAGCGTGCCATCCGGGCAGCGCACATAAGACACCACCTGGCCCCAGGGCTTGCTGCTCGGTGCCGAGAGTTCGCTGGCGCCTGCGGCCAGCGCCTTGGCGTGGGCGGCCGGCACGTCAGCGGTCACCAATCCCAACTCCATGCCCAGCGGTTGCTTCGAGGTATGAGCGGCAACGTGCCCGCCCTTGAAATTCATTTCCCCCAACTCATGGGCGGCGAAGGCCAGGGTAGTGCCCCCGGTTTCCAACTCGCCATAGGTCCCTGATTCATGCAGAAAGCGTCGGCTGAAGCCAAAGGCCTGTTCAAAAAACTGCAGCGACGCGGCAACGTCCGGGACGTAGACGATGGTGTAGGCGAATTTCATGGCTCAGCGCTCCGTGCTTGAAAAAGTGGCTATTTAGAGGGGGGACAACGGGCTCGTCAACCTGCCGATACCAGCAGCGCCGTGGGAAACCCCGACGCCAAGACCAGGTACGCCACAATGGCGGCCAGGCACAGCCCGACAAATACCCGCAGCAGTGTCCTGGCGGTTGGGTGGGCGATGAACCTGATACTCCAGATACACAGCCCGGCCATCAGGATGGCCAGGGCAAGAATGACCAGCACAAGGGGTGTTCTCGGTTGCCATGGAAGCTGATTTATAGTCCCAAACCCGTCGGTTGGATAGTCGGCGCATAGACGCAGGCCCCGCTGTGTTCCTAAACTGCCGGCAGTCTTGGGCTGTAGGGCGTTTGTCATGAATCGCAATGAATTACGCAAGGCCGACATCAACCTGATGGTGGTCTTTGAAACGCTGATGCTTGAGCGCAACGTGACACGGGCGGCGGAGAAGCTGTTTCTCGGCCAGCCGACGATCAGTTCGGCCCTCAACCGCCTGCGCACGTTGTTCAACGACCCGCTGTTTATCCGCGTCGGCCACCGCATGGAACCCACGGCGCGGGCCGAGGAACTTATCCTGCATCTGTCGCCGGCCCTGGACTCGCTGTCGGCGGCGTTGAGCCTGACCCATGATTTCGACCCGTCTGTCAGCACCATGACCTTTCGCATCGGCCTGTCCGATGACGTCGAGTTCGGCCTGTTGCCGCCGCTGCTGCGGGCCCTGCGCAGCGAAGCGCCGCAGGTGGTGTTTGTGGTGCAGCACGTTGATTACTGGCGGATTCCCGATTTGCTGGCCTCTGGCGATATCACGGTCGGCATCACCCAGACGCGCGGCCTGCCGGCCAATGCCAAGCGCAAGTTGTTGCGCCATATCCGCCCCAGCGTGTTGCGCGCCGATGCCTCGGACCAGCCGTTGAGCCTCGACGAATACTGCGCGCGGCCCCATGTACTGGTGTCCCACACCGCCAACATCACGGGTTTTGCCGATGAGTGGCTGGCGCAGATCGGTCGCCAGCGGCACGTGGTGTTATCCGTGCCGCAATACAGCGCCTTGCCGGCACTGCTGGCCGGCACCGATATGATCGCCAGCCTGCCGGATTACACGGCCCAGGCCATGGCTGCGGCAGGCAGCCTGTTTTGTGAGCCGCTCCCGTTCGATACGCCGACCCTGGACCTGTCCATGGTCTGGCTCAGCCATGTGGACAGCGACCCGGCCGAACGTTGGATGCGTGCGCGGCTGGAGGCGTTTATGGGGGGTGAAGTGGCAAGCTAGTGCGACACCTCTCTTGCCGCTTAACTCCCACCCACCGCCGCCACCACCTGCTCCCGAAACCACGCATTGGCGCTTTCCTGCTCGCTGGCCTCGTTCCACTGCATATCCAGGGTAAACCCCGGCAGGCCGTTGGGCGCTTCGCAGTGGCCGAACTGCGGTTCCACGGCCAGTAGCTGTTGCACGCGCCGGGGCAGGGTGACGATAAAGTCGGTGCCGGCAATCATCTTCAGTGCCGCGCTGTAGCTGTTGGCCCGGGCGATGACCTGGCGCTTGTGGGCCTGGCGGGCCAGCCAGCCGTCGATCATGTTGGTGTCCGAGGTCCAGGGCGTGGGGAACACATGGCGCCGGGCGACGAAGGATTGCAGGCTGAACGCCGGCTCCCGTGGGGCGGCGTGTTTGTCGAAGACGCAGACCAGGTCGTCTTCGAGCAGCATCTGGGTCCTGAGGTCCTTGTGCTCACGATGAAAGTGCGGGCCGAAGCAGATCACCAGGTCCAGGCGCCCGTCGCGCAGGGCCTCGACGGGAATCTCGGTTTCCAGCTTCTGGACGTTGACGATCACCGGCAGGTCGGCGTGATCGAAGTTTCTCAACAGCCTGGGCAGGATCAGTTGCTCGAAATATTCGGGCGCGCAGAGGTTGAAGGTGACGGCTTTTTGCGTGGGGTCGAAGGCCTGGGCGCCCGCGTGGCAAAGGTTGATGCTTTCGAGGATTTTCTGCACATGCCCGTACATGGTGCTGGCTTTGTAGGTCGGGCGCATGCCGGCGCGGGTATTGATAAACAGATCATCTTCAAAGCTAGTGCGCAGTTTCTTGAGGCTGTAACTGACCGTGGACTGGCTGACAAACAGGGTTTCGGACACATCGGTGACGCTGCTTTGCTCATACACAGCGACAAACACCATCAGGTCCTGCATATCGAGCTTTCTAAGCAAGTTGCTGTTTAGCATTCGTTCCGTCCATGGGCCTGTTGCGCGACCGCAGCGCAAACAAGGCAAAATGTTAACGGAACGCTCGTGCCAATAGAAAGGTCTGTCGGACCTTTCTATGTCTACTGTGGGACAGATACTGTTTGGAATACGACGCCCCTAGCGGATATGCCGTGCATAGTGGCGCGGGTCGAAGCGCAGGACCATCAGCAGCATCACCACCACCACCGCGGTGAGCGACCACCAGGCCCACTCGAAACTGCCCAGTTGGTCGCGGATCACTCCGGCAATCAGCGGCGATATGCCGGCAATCAGGTAGCCGATGCCCTGCACGAACGCCGTCAGGCCACCGGCGCGGCGCGGGTTGTCCAGATGGTCGAGGCACAGGATCAGGCTCATCGGGAACAGCCCGCCAATGCCCAGGCCCAGCAGGCATGGCCACAGTAAGGTGAGGTGCTGTGGGGAGAGGATCAGGCCGCAGAAGCCGGCGATGATCAGCACCAGCAGCACGGCAACCACGCTGCGTTTGTCCTGGCGCCGATTGGCAATGGCCGGGGTGAGCAGCCCGGAGACCACCTCCATGGCGGTCAGGAAGCCCAGCAGCAGGCCGGCATTCTGTGCGCTCCAGCCTTGCTCGACGTAGTACGGCGCCAGCCACGCCAGTACGCAGGTGTAGGACGCGGTACCAAGGCCGAAAAAAATCGCCAGCAACCACGCGCGGCGATTGCCAAAAAAGGACGCCTGCGCGTCGGCACCGGTTTGGGGCAGGGGAGGGAACGCCGCGCGCTGGGCGGACCAGAACAGCAGCGCCACTACGGCGAGCACCGCCCAGATCGCCAGGCCGATGCGCCAACTGCCGGTCTGCACCTGGATGAACGGCGAGAACGACGCCGCCAATGCCGCGCCGCCCATGATCGCGGTGACGTACAGGCCCATGAACAGCGAAACGTTGTCACTAAAGCGCGACTTGATCAACGCGGGCAGCAACGCCTGGATCAGCGCAATGCCCACGCCGGCGGCGATGGCGCTGAGGATCAACTCGGCGGCGGAGTCGAGAAACAGCCGCGACAGGGTGGCGAAGCCAATCAGCACCAGCGCCAGCACGATGCTGCGATGCTCGCCAAAGCGTTTGCCCAGGCCGATGCCGAAGAACATCGCCAAGCCCATGGCCATCACCGGCAACATGGTCAGCAACGACGCGGCGCTGAAACTCAGCGGCACCTCGCCGCGGATCGACGACAACAAAGGCCCCACCGCCGCCATGGACGGCCGCAGGTTGAGGGCCACCAGCACGACGCTGATCATCAGCCAGAGGGCGGTGGTGGGTTTGGCGTGGACGTTTTCCATGGGCGGGCCTTGAGCGGACAAGGCTGCTATTAGGCGGCTGAGCAGGGCAGGGAGCAAATGAAAAAGTCGCAGGGGGTATTGAAAAACTGCCCCTGCAGGCGCCGGCAAGCCGGCTCCTGCAGGGGGGTGTCAGTAGCCTACGGTAAAGCGCTGGCGCGAATGCTTCGGGGTGTCCACTTCATCGATCAACGCAATGGCGAAGTCGGCAAAGCTGATCCAGCTGCGGCCCTCGCTGCTTACCAATAGGTCATCCTGGCCCAGGCGGAATGCGCCGGTGCGCTCGGTCTCGACAAACTCTGCCGAGGGCGAAAGGAAGGTCCAGTCCAGCGCCTTTTCCTGGCGCAAGGTCTCGAGGAACACCGCGCCAGCACTGGCTTCGGCCTTGTATTCGGCAGGGAAACCTTCGCTGTCGATGACCCGCCCACCGCCCGGCAACAGCAGCGAACCCGCACCGCCCACCACCAGCAGACGCGGCACACCAGCCTGTTTGACCGGCCCGATCACGGCGGCAGCGGGCAGGGTGGAAAAATGCGCGGCGCTGATCACCACATCGCTGCCGCTGATGGCCTGTTGCAGGGCATTGGCGTCCAGGGCGTCGGCCTGTTTGACGGTCAGGCCGGGGCGCGCGGCGAGAGCTGCGGTGTTGCGTGCGATGGCCGTGACCGTGTGGCCGCGACGCAGGGCTTCTTCCAGCAGTTGGCTGCCGGCACGGCCGGTGGCACCAATAATTGCGATTTTGCTCATGACGTTCTCCAGTGCGGTAAGGGTTGGATCAATTCACCACTGCATTTCGCCCTTGGCGACTTTGGCGCTCAGTTCCAGGGAGCTTTCATCGGCCAGGTTCGGGTAGCGTTTTTGCATGGCTGCGATCAGGGCGGCGGAATCCTTGGCCTTGGCGGTTTCTAGGTCGAACGCCTTGATGTAGTCGGCCGTGAAGGCGACGGATTTGACCGAAGGCGTGCCCAGGTAGTGGCCGGGGACCACGGTGACCGGCTTGAGTTTTTCGATACGTTGCAGGGTGTCCAGCCAATCGGCATGGGATTGCGCGCCCTGGGTGTCGGCCATCCACAGGTGGATGTTTTGCGAGACCACCACACCGCCGACCACGGCCTTGATCGATGGGATCCAGACGAAGCTGCGATCGGGCTGCGGGCCGTCCAGGCCGATGACTTCCAGCGATTGCCCTTCAAGCGTCAGGCGATGGCCTTCGAGCACTTGGGGAATAAGGGTGTTGGCGGGTTTATCGGCGCCCATTTTCGGGCCCCAATAGGCGATTTTTCCGGCAACGGTGGCCTTGATATGCTCGACCACTGGCTGCGGTGCGAGGATCTTGGCCTGTGGGAAGGCGCGGGCCAGGGTGTCGAGGCCGAAGTAGTAATCCGGGTCGCCATGGCTGATATAGATGGTGGTCAGCTGTTTGCCGCTGGCGCGGATCTTCTGCACCAGTTGCTCGGCCTGGCCCTTGCCGAACTGCGCGTCCACCAGGATCGCGTCTTTTTCGCCGCTGACCAGCACCGAGCTGACGGGGAAGATCGCCGCTTCACCCGGGTTGTACACGTCGAGGGTGAGGTCGGCGGCGGCGGCGTGAGCGGCAAAGCCGAGTACGGTGGTGGCCAATACAAAACGCTTGAGGGTGGTGAGCATGTGCAGGTCCAGGTCAGAGGGGCCTTGGCAGGCGATGAACAGAGCTTAGTTGCACTGAACGCAGCAAAAAATGCGATGCTGGAACATAGTTTGTTTCTAAAACCGGGCAAATCATGGATCGTCTTCAAGCAATGCGGGTGTTTGTCACGGTGGTCGACCTGGGCAGCCAGTCGGCGGCCGCCGATCATCTGGACCTGTCGCGCCCGGTGGTGTCGCGCTATCTGGCGGAGCTGGAGGACTGGGTCGGCGCACGCCTGATGCACCGCACCACGCGCAAGCTCAGCCTGACCGCCGCCGGCAGCGAAACCCTGCCGCGCTGCCGGCAGATGCTGGAATTGTCCTGCGACATGCAGGCCGCCGTCAGCGAACCGGACGACGCGCCCCGGGGCCTGGTGCGCCTGAGCGTCAGCACTTCGTTTGGCCAGGCGCAACTGGCCGAAGCGATGGCCGAGTACGTCAAGCGCTACCCGCTGGTGTCCATTGACCTGCAAATGCTCGACCGCACGGTGAACCTGGTGGATGAGCGCATTGACCTGGCGATCCGCACCAGCAACGACCTGGACCCCAACCTGATAGCGCGGCACCTGACCGTATGCCGCTCGGTGATCTGCGCATCGCCCGGCTATCTGCTGCAACACCCGCAACCCCGGCGGGTAGAAGAGCTGGCGGGGCACAACTGCCTGACCCATTCCTACTTTGGCAAAAGCCTGTGGCATTTCGAGGAGAACGGCGAACCCGTGTCGGTGCCGGTGCACGGCAATATCAGCGCCAATGAGGCCAGCACCTTGCTGCGCGTGACCCTGGCCGGGGCCGGGGTGGCGATGTTGCCCACCTATCAGGCCGGCGACTACATCCGCAGCGGCCAGTTGATCCGCCTGCTGCCCCAGGCCGAGCCCCGGCAGATGAACATGTACGCGGTGTATGCCTCGCGCAAGCACATGCCCCAGGCGTTGCGCAGCCTCTTGGATTTTTTGGTCGTGTGGTTCCCGCCAGAGCCACAATGGGATGCAGGGTTATAGGCCCGATAAGGTGCCTGAATACCTGTCAAAACTGGCAACTCTTCCTGGCTGGCCTATGCTTAAGACAGCACCTTCTTGATCTGTCCGGAGGTCACCGCCATGACGATCAAAACCAGAAAGTACCTGAAGATTTTCACCCTCTGTGCCTTGGCCACGGCCCTCTACGGCACCGCCGTCTACCGCGCCGAACAGGCCCGCCTGCAACCCGGCATGGCCGCTGCCTGCAACCATGGGCAATGCACCTACTCGGCGACCCTGAGCGACTTGCGCTGACTAGGCGGGTGTGGGGTCACCCCGCATTCAGCTGTTCGCGAAACGCCTTGGGTGAAAACCCCACGCGCCGGCGAAACAGCCGCGAAAAGTTCGTCGGATCAGAGAACCCCAACACGTCCGACATCTCATTGATGGTCATGCTGGTGTAGGTCAAAAGGCGCTTGGCCTCCAGCAATTGGCGGTCGTGCATGATCTGCAAGGCCGGCTGCCCGCCCAGTTCGCGGCAGGTGCCGTTGAGGTGCGACACCGAGATCCCCAGCGTGTGCGCCAGGTCTTCGATCTTTGGGTGTTCACGGTAGTGCTGCTCCACCAACTGGGTGAAGCGCCGAAAATACTCAAGGCTGCGTGGCGCCCGTGGATGGCGGCGCTGGATGGCCTGGCGGCTGATCCACACCAGCAGCACGCTGACCAGGGCGTGCAGCATCATGTCCCGGGCCGGGAGGTCGTCGTTGTATTCGTCCTGCAGCCGTGCGAACAGGCTGTTGAGGTAGTCACTGTCCTCGCCCGCCGGGTAACTGCCCAGGGTGCTCAAGCCGTCTACCGCCGAGCCCAGTTGACCTTGTAGATGTGCCACCAGCGGCGCGGCCAGTGTCACCACAAACCCTTGCACATCCTCGGCAAACCGAAACCCATGCACGCATAACGGCGGCAGCACTTGCAGGGTCGATTCGGTCAGCGTCGTGCGCTGGCCTTCGATCTCCAGTTGCGCCTGGCCCTTGTACACATAGAGCAATTGGCACAGGTCGGCATGCCGGTGGGGTTGGATTTCCCACTGGTACTCGCGGCTGCGCCGGGAGATGGTCTCGCAATGCAACAAATCCGGGGTCGGCCACTGTTGGCTTTCTCCGTAGAGTTTGAACACTGGAATCGCGGGACTGGCATTTTTGGTCATGGTTTCAATCCGATACTCAGGACAGTGGTTCGGTAATCGCCCCAATTGGCGAAAAGCGCAGGTTTTGGCTCAGTTTTCACCTTCTGGTAATGGCCGCTCAAGGGAAAAATGCCAGCACCAAATCCAATGACAACGCTTTCACCGATAACGTTCGGGGGAAGCAGGCGGGCCATAAAAATAATGAAAACCCTGAAAACCCAAGTCGCCATCATCGGCGCCGGTCCTGCGGGGCTGTTGCTCGGTCAATTGCTGCACAACGCGGGGATTGAAACCCTGATCCTTGAGCGCCAGGCCCCGGACTATGTCCTTGGGCGCATTCGTGCCGGGGTGCTGGAGCAGGGCATGGTCGACCTGTTGCGCCAGGCGGGCGTCAGCCAGCGCATGGACGCCGAGGGCCTGGTGCATGAAGGCTTCGAGCTGGCCCTGAATGGACGCTTGCAACATATCGACCTGAAAGCCCTGACCGGCGGCCAGACCGTGATGATCTACGGCCAGACCGAAGTCACCCGCGACCTGATGGCCGCCCGCGCGCAGGCCGGCGCGATCACCCTGTATGAAGCGCGCAATGTTCAGCCCCACGACCTCAAGGGCGAGCGGCCCTGGCTGACCTTCGAGCACCAGGGGCAGCCGGTGCGCCTGGACTGCGACTATATCGCCGGGTGCGACGGTTTCCATGGCGTGGCGCGCCAGTCGATTCCCGCCGGGGTGCTCCAGACCTTCGAGCGGGTCTACCCGTTCGGCTGGCTGGGCCTCCTCGCCGACACCCCGCCGGTCCACGGGGAGCTGGTATACGCCAAGCACCCGCGCGGCTTCGCCCTGTGCAGCATGCGTTCGCCCAGCCGCAGCCGTTATTACCTGCAGGTGCCGGCCGAGGAGTCGCTTGATGCGTGGTCCGACCAGCGCTTCTGGGATGAACTCAAGGCGCGCCTGCCCGATGAGTTGGCGGCGCAATTGGTGACCGGGCCGTCGATTGAAAAGAGCATCGCCCCGCTGCGCAGTTTTGTGGTGGAGCCGATGCAGTACGGGCGCCTGTTCCTGCTGGGGGACGCCGCCCATATCGTGCCACCTACCGGTGCCAAGGGCCTGAACCTGGCGGCCAGCGATGTCAGCACCTTGTTCACTATCTTGCGCAAGGTGTACCGGGAAGGGCGCGTGGAGTTGCTGGAGCAATACTCACAGATCTGCCTGCGGAGGGTCTGGAAGGCCGAGCGGTTTTCCTGGTGGATGACCTCGATGTTGCACCCGTTTCCCGAGGCCGATGGCTTCAGCCAGCGCATTGCCCAGAGCGAGCTGGAGTATTTTGTCGAGTCTGAGGCGGGGCGCAAAACTATTGCAGAAAATTACGTCGGACTTCCTTACGAGGCTATCCAATAGCGGGCTATCGAGTAAGCTGTCGGGCATTGCCACGGGGCTCTTTTCCCGTGGGCCTTGCCTACAGGTTCTGTTGTGACCCAGACCACTCCTGCCGTACGCAGTATCCTGGCCGCGCTGATGCTGGCGATTTTCCTCGGCGCGCTGGACCAGACCATTGTGGCCGTGTCGATGCCGGCCATTTCCGCGCAGTTCAACGACGTCAACCTACTGGCCTGGGTTATCTCCGGCTACATGGTGGCGATGACCGTGGCGGTGCCGATCTACGGCAAGCTTGGCGACCTGTATGGGCGCCGGCCCATGATGTTGATCGGCATGGGCCTGTTCACCGTCGCCTCGCTGTTTTGTGGCCTGGCGCAAAGCATGGAACACCTGGTGCTGGCGCGCATCCTCCAGGGCATCGGCGCAGGCGGGATGATTTCCGTGAGCCAGGCGATCATCGGCGACATTATCCCGCCCCGCGAGCGTGGGCGTTACCAGGGTTACTTCAGCAGCATGTACGCGGTCGCCAGTGTGGCCGGGCCGGTGTTGGGCGGCTATATGACCCAATACCTGTCGTGGCGCTGGGTCTTTCTGATCAACCTGCCCTTGGGCGCGGGCGCCTGGTGGGTGGCCCATCGCACGCTGGTGGGGCTGCCGGTGCCGCAGCGCAAGCCGATCATCGATTACTTGGGCACAGTGCTGATGATCATTGGCCTGACCGCGCTATTGCTGGGCATCACTGAAATCGGCCAGGGCCATCATTGGCGCGATAAGCCAGTCCTGGGCCTGTTGGCATGTGCCCTGCTGGCATTGACGGTGTTTGTCTGGCACGAGCGTCGGGCGCGGGAGCCGTTGTTGCCCATGCACCTGTTCGCCAACCGCAATGCGGTGCTGTGCTGGTGCACGATTTTCTTTACCAGTTTCCAGGCCATCTCGCTGGTCGTGCTGATGCCCCTGCGTTACCAGAGCGTCACCGGCGCCGGTGCCGACAGCGCCGCCCTGCACCTGCTGCCGCTGGCGATAGGCTTGCCCATGGGTGCGTTCTTTGCCGGACGCATGACCTCAGTCACCGGCCGCTATAAACCGATGATCCTGACCGGGGCGCTGCTTATGCCGATAGCGATCCTCGGCATGGCCTTCAGTGCACCCCAGTCGCTGATCCTCAGCAGCCTGTTCATGGTGCTCAGTGGCATTGCGTCTGGCATGCAGTTCCCGACATCCCTGGTGGGCACGCAAAACTCGGTGGCGCAACACGATATCGGCGTCGCCACCAGCACCACCAACCTGTTCCGTTCACTGGGGGGCGCGGTTGGCGTGGCCTGTATGTCGGCCTTGCTGCTGGCGTTGTTGCAGGATTCGAGCGTTGCCCATCTGGCCAGCGGCTCGATGATGGCTGAAGGCAGCTCCGGCAACGTCCTGCTCGATGGCCTCAACGCCGCCCCGGGCCCGGCGCAGGATGCCTTGCGCGCAGCGTTGCTGAGCACCTTCCAGCATTTATTGATGGTCAGCGCGGCAGTGTCGTTGCTGGGGCTGGCGGCGGCGATTGTCATGCCCAATCAGCTGTTGCGGGGGCGTGAGGACCGGGCGCGATAGCCGGGCGATAGTGCCCGGCATCAGCCAAGTGGCTCAAGGGCTGTAGTAACCCACCGCCACCAGAAAATGCCCGCTCTTACGCAGATAGGCATGCTTGTTTTCCACCTTGTCGGTCACCGGGTTTTTCCAGCGGTATTCATATTCCCCCTGACCCTGCTCCTTCATCAGTGCCAGGATCGGCTCACCCACAGGCTTGCCGTCCGGGTCCTTGACCTTGGCGAAATCGGTGTTGACCAGGCGCAGGTTGGTGCCGTGGGCCACATAGCGCCCGGTCTCCAGGTCGACCACAAACACATACAGGTCGTCCTGCAAAAATCCGCCTTGCAACGCATTGATTGCCTTCAAGGTGGCGGCTGCGTTTTTCTCCAGTGCCTTGACCGCTTTGTCGCGCAGGGCCTTGGCCTGTTCGGGCGTGGCCCGGGGCAGGTAATAGCCCACGGCCAGGATGCGCTGGCCGATACGCTGGTAGAACACATGCTTGCGTTCCACCTTGCCGTCGTTCCAGTTCTGCCAGTGGTATTCGGCCTGCTGGATGCCATTGCCCTCCGGGATCTTCAGCGCATCCTTGAAGGACTGGCGCAGGTCCGGCCCGAGCACTTCGGACACATCGCGCCCGATCAGCGCTGATGAAGGACCGCCACTGGCCAGCAGCACGCCCTTGGTATCGACCACGAACACATAGCGGTCCTTGTCGACAAACTCGCCCTGGCGGCTGAAGGCGGCGAAGGCTTTGTCACCGTTGTCGTGGTAATAAGCCAGGGCCTTTTCCAGCAAGGCCACGGCCGCTTTGGCGTCCTGTTCCTGGGAGGGTGCAGCGTGCACCTGGCTGAAACCCAATATCAGCAGCAGCCAGGTGGCTTGGAGCATTGCCTTCATTGACCCGTTCCTCGTTCTTGTGCAAGTCCCAAGAGCGTAGACGGTTGTCGGCGGGTTAGAACGGCTTGGTTGGCAGGTATTTACCGTCCAGGGTAATCACTGCACGGGAACCGCCGTCCGGGTCTTCGACCTTCTTGATGTCCAGCTTGAAGTTGATGGCACTGATGATGCCATCGCCGAACTGCTCATGGACCAGGGCTTTGAGGGTTGAACCATAGACCTGCAGCATTTCATAGAACCGGTACACGGTCGGGTCCGTCGGAATGCCACCGGGGATGCTGCCACGCAGAGGCACGCTTTGCAGCAGGCGGCTGGCGTCCGCGTCCAGGCCCAGTTTGTTGCACACCACATCGGCGGCCTCCTTGGGCAGCGGGTGTTGCCCAAGCAGGGCGGCAGTGACGAACGCCAGGCTCAGGCCGGTGCCGTCGGCAAGATCCTGCCAGGACAGGTCCTTGCGGGCCTTGAGATCAATCACGGTGTCGGCCAGGGCCAGGCGTGGGGTTTGGCTCAATTGGGATTGCAGCATGATGATTTCCTCTTCGGTTAAATAAGCTTCAGGCGGCGTGCGCGCGGGTCTGTGGGTTGTCCAGCAGGGATATAAAGCGAGCGGTGCGACCATCCAGGGCGTTGATACAACCACTTTCGATATCGTAGACCCAGCCATGCAGGTTCAGCCGGCCCTGTTCCAGCGCCAGGGCGACGCTGGGGTGGGTCTTGAGGTTGGCCAATTGTGCGACCACGTTTTCCCGTACCAGGTCGTCCAGGCGCTTCGCATCCGAGACATGGGTGCGGGCGGCGTTGATCACCTTGGCCGACTCGGCATGACGCAGCCAGTTGGCCACGGCGGGCAAGTGATCCAGGCATTTGCAGGTGGCGATAGCGGTCATGGCGCCGCAGTCGGAGTGGCCGCAAATCACAATATCGCGTACACCCAGTACCGCTACGGCATATTCGACCGTGGCCGAGACCCCACCCGGCTCCGGGCCGTAGGAGGGCACGATATTGCCGGCGTTGCGGATCACAAACAGATCGCCAGGTTCCTGCTGGGTCAACAGTTCCGGGACTACACGGCTGTCGGAACAGGAAACAAACAGCGTGCCGGGGTTTTGCGTGGTCGCCAGTTGCTTGAACAGGTCACTGCGCTGGCTGAAGGCTTCGCCCTGGAACTTGCGAAAGCCGTCGATGAGATGCTGCATGGTGTTTCTCCTTGCGTCGCTGATGGGGGCAAGGATGGAAGTGTTTGGCTATAGCGTCCAAGACCGGCTTATTATGGTTTCTATAAGTAGTGCCTATAGCTGGAGCGTTTTACATGCTGCTACGTCATATCCGTTACCTGCTGGCCGTTGCCGAGCACCGTAACTTCACGCGGGCCGCCGAGGCGTTGCATGTATCGCAGCCGACATTGTCGCAACAGATCAAGCAACTGGAAGAGCGCCTGGGGGCACCGTTGCTGGATCGTTCCGGGCGTAGCGTCAACCTGACCGACGCGGGCCAGGCCTATGTGCGCTTCGCGCGCCTGGCCTTGCAGGATTTGCAGGCGGGCACCCGGGCCATGCATGACGTACAAGACCTGAGCCGCGGCAATTTGCGCCTGGCCATGACCCCGACCTTCACCGCGTACCTGATCGGGCCGCTGCTGGCACAGTTCTATGGCCTGTATCCGGGGATTAGCGTCAGCGTCGAGGAGATGACCCAGGATCGTCTTGAGTGCGCGCTGACCGAGGACCTGGTGGATATCGGTATTGGCTTTAGCGGCGAACACGTGCCAGATATCGAATGCCAAGAGGTGTTTGTCGAGGAGTTGAGCCTGGTGGCCAGCGCCAGTCATGCCACCTTGCACCGCAAACAGTGGCTCACGCTGGCGGACTTCAAGCAGCAACCCCTGGTGCTGTTGAACAGCGGATTTGTGACACGTCGTTACATCGATGACTATTGCCGCATGGTGGAGATGAAGCCGCAGATTGCCATGGAGGCCAATTCGATCAGTGCGGTAATCGAGATTATTCGCCATACCCAACTGGCGACGATCCTGCCCCGTGAAGTGGCCATGGCCCAGCAGGGCTTGCACGCGGTGCAATTGCGTCCGCCATTGCCGCAGCGCACGGTGGCTTTGCTCAGTCGCAAGGGGGCTTATCGCAGCGCGGCATGCCGGGCGTTTGTCGAGCTGGCGAATGGGTGGCGAATGTTTAGTCATCCTGAAACTGCACTCCATCAAGACTGAATTTAATGGCTTGACCCGCCGTGTGACGCTGGCGCGCATCTCTTGACTGTGATCCCTGCATGGACGGTTCCCCCGACACTCACCCCGAGGCCTTGCCTGGCGCCATCGTGCCCAGCCGCCCGGTGTGTCGGCTGGGTGTTGATGCGCTGCCTTCGGAACTAGCCTTTTGGGCGCTGTGGCACTGCCGCCATGCGCGCCCGCCGGATACCTCTCCCTTACGCTGATTGCCCCCATTACGGGTGCGCCGTCGCGCGCGCCTGCCTGACGCAAACGTAAGAGAGTTGCCATGAGTCATGTATTTGCCAGCCTGCACGAAGCCCAGTCCTTTCTTGAGCACAACCCCGATATCGAGATGTTCGAGCTGTTTATCCTCGACAGCAACGGCGTGCCCCGCGGCAAGCTGCTGCACCGTGATGAACTGCTGGCGGTCTACGAAAGCGGCCGGCCGCTGCCCAGTACCATCCTGGGCCTGACCCTCAATGGCGACGATGTGGAAAACTCCGGCCTGGTGTGGGAGGTGGGGGATATCGACTGCCGCGCCTACCCGATCAGCGGCAGTTTGCAGCGCATGCCGTGGCGGTTGATCCCGACGGCGGCGGTGCAGGTCAGCATGCACCCCGAGGAAGGCCTGCCGGCGACGGTGGCCGACCCCCGGCACTTGCTGGCCAAGGTCATCGACGGGCTCAAGGCCGACGGTTATTACCCGGTGATGGCGGCGGAACTGGAGTTCTACCTGCTGGACCAGAAACCCGACAGCAATGGCCGCCCACAACCGGCGCGGGATATAGATGGCGGTCGCCCGCGCTCGACCCAGGTCTATGGCCTGCGGGAGTTGGAGCAGATCGAACCGTTTTTGGCCGACCTGTACAGCGCCTGCAAACTGCAAGGCATCCCCGCCCGCACGGCGATTTCCGAATACGCCCCGGGCCAGGTCGAGATCACCCTGGAGCATCGCAGCGATGCCTTGCAGGCGATGGACGAGGCGGTGCGCTACAAGCGCCTGGTCAAGGGCGTGGCCCATAAACACGGGATGACGGCCTGTTTCATGGCCAAGCCGTTCGATGACCTGGCTGGCACCGGCATGCATATGCACGTCAGCCTGGCGGACGCAGACGGCAACAACCTGTTTGCCAGTGAGGCGGCCGACGGTACGCCGCTGCTGCGCCAGGCGGTCGGCGGCATGCTCAGCACCTTGCTCGACTCCTTGCTGCTGTTCTGTCCCAATGCCAACTCCTACCGCCGCTTCCAGAGCAACAGCTATGCGCCGCTGGCGGCCACCTGGGGGGTCGACAACCGCACGGTGAGCCTGCGTGTGCCGGGCGGCCCGGCGTTTTCGCGGCACATCGAACACCGCATCTGCGGCGCCGATGCCAACCCCTACCTGGCGGCGGCAGCCATTCTGGCGGGGATTCACCGCGGCATTCGCGAGCAGCGCGATCCCGGCGCGCCGGTCACGGGCAACGGTTACGCCCAGGCCAAGGAACTGCTGCCCACCGACTGGCTGACCACCTTGCGCGCATTGGAAGCTTCGGCCTGGGCGCGGGAGGCGTTCGGCCAGGCGTTCCTTGATGTGTACCTGGCGGTCAAGCGGGCCGAGTACCGGCAGTTCATGGGCGAAGTGGGCGAGCAGGACTGGCGCTGGTACCTGCACCAGGCGTGATGACGGGCCGTGGTGCTTTCAACCTTTTTTTCACGCGAGGGTGGTTAAGCTGAAGATCCAGTGTCCGTAGAGACCGGTTCATCTACATGAGTCCCGTGATGTCGTCACAACCCCCATCGTCCATCGAGGCTGAATTCGCCGCGTGCTGTGATCGTGACCACGCTCGGGTCTGCGGCGATCCGCGTCCGCCAACGTTGCTGCGCCGCTTATGGTTATGGCGCGATGAGCGTCTGGTGCGCCACGCCCTGAAAGTGGCGGGGGAGCCTGGGTTGGTGCTGGACCTGGCCTGTGGGGCCGGGCGTTTCTGGCCGGTGCTGGCCGAGCACAGTAACCGGGTGATCCTGGCCTCGGACCCGTCCCAGGCCATGCTTGACCATGCCCAGAGCCACCATGGTGCGGCATTTTTGCGGCGGATCAAGACGTTCCAGGGCTCGGCCTTTTCCATCGGCCTGTCGGCCAACGCGGTGGACTGCATTTTTTGCCTGGAGCTGTATCGCCACGTGCCTACGGCCGACGCGCGGTTGGCGCTGCTGCGTGAGTTTCACCGGGTCAGCCGCGACACCGTGATTGTCTCGGTGAACAACGACAGCCGCCACCGTGAATGCCAACCGCCAGGCACGGGGCAACCCTTGCGCTCCCATCGCATCGAGGTGGAAGCGGAGTTCCGCCAGGCGGGCTTCACGGTGCTTAACCAGCAAGAGTTCATGCCCGGCTCGGCCTTGTGGCGGGTTTATGTGTTGCGTAAACGAGGATAACCTTCAACGGTCGGGCTTTTCTTCGTCTCCTGTCAGAGTTTTCATGATGGCTGGCACACTGCGGGTGCTCGAAAGCCCCTCTGGCGATATATACTGCGCGCCATTCTTCAAGGGAGAGCCGTGTGGCCATCGATATTCACTGGATCTGCGACAACGATAGCCTCGGCCAGCATTGCGCCGAATGGCAGCAGTTGCCATTCGTCGCCCTCGACACCGAATTCATGCGGGTCGATACCTTCTATCCCATCGCCGGGTTGATCCAGATCGGGGATGGTGTACGCGCTTATCTGATCGATCCCCTGACCATCGATAACTGGCAACCCCTGGCCGCCCTGCTGGAAAACCCGGCGGTGATCAAGGTGGTGCATGCCTGCAGCGAAGACCTGGAAGTGTTGCTGCGCCTGACCGGCAGCCTGCCGGTGCCGTTGTTCGACACCCAACTGGCGGCCGCCTACCTGAACCTCGGCTTCTCCATGGGCTACTCGCGCCTGGTGCAAGCGGTGCTCGACATCGAGCTGCCCAAGGGCGAGACCCGTTCGGACTGGCTGCAGCGGCCATTGTCCGAGACCCAGGTCAGTTATGCCGCCGAAGACGCGGTGCACCTGGCGCAGGTCTACACACGGCTGCGCCCGCGACTGTCCGACGAAAAATACGCCTGGGTCCTGGAAGATGGCGCCGAACTGGTGGCCAACCTGCGCCGCGAGATCGACCCCTATGAGGTCTACCGCGACGCCAAGCTGGCCTGGAAACTGTCCCGTGCCCAGCTCGCCGTGTTGCGTGAACTGTGCGCCTGGCGCGAACAGCAGGCCCGCGCCCGCGACCTGCCGCGCAACCGTATCCTGCGTGAACACTCGTTATGGCCCCTGGCCAAGTCCCAGCCGGATACCCTCGCGGCCCTGGGCAAGATCGAAGACATGCACCCACGCACCGTGCGCCAGGATGGCGAGTTCCTGCTGGGCCTGATCAAGCGTGCCGCCAGCGTGCCGATGGACCAATGGCCACCGGCCGTGCCTGAGCCGTTGCCGGTGGATGCCGCGGTGCTGATCAAGCAACTGCGCGCCCTGGGCCAGACCTTCGCCGAACGCCTGGACATGGCCCCGGAGCTGATGCTGCGCAAGAAAACCCTCGAGGCGCTGGTCAAGAGTGGCTACCCCGATGGGCCTTACCAATTGCCTGACTCGCTGCGTGGCTGGCGCCGCGAGCTGATGGGCCAGGCGCTGCTGGACAGCCTGGCCACTGCCGGAGAACAGCCTTGAAACATATTTGTTCCATCTACCGCAGCCCGAAACGCGCCGGCATGTACCTCTACGTGCTCAAGAGCGATGCCCTGGAGCGCGTGCCCGAAGGCCTGCTGACGGTATTCGGCAAGCCAGTGCACGCGTTCAACCTGGTGCTGACGCCGGAGCGCAAGCTGCAGCAGGAAGATATCGTGGCGGTCCTGGCCAACCTGCAAAAGCAGGGCTACCACCTGCAAATGCCACCGCCGGACGACGAGTACATCGAACACTTGCCCGAAGAGCTGCTGCGCCGTAACGACCCGATGTGATCGACCCGTGTCCCGTTCGGGGCACGTTTGAATCGAATGACCTGGCGAGCCCCGAGCCCTGCAGTCAGTGTGCTGGCGGTGGCTGCCTGCACTGTTTTTGAAAGGTTTGAACCATGCGCGTTCTGATTGCAGAACAGGACCACCCGCTGTATGCCCGGCTGCTACGCGAAGCAGCGCCGGATCTTGAAGTCCTGACCAGTGGCGACTCGGCCCAATTGTCGCGCCTGGCCGCCGATTGCCCGGTGTGGCTGGGCCAGCCGGACCTGCTGGCAACCCTGCTGCGCCAGGGCCATCACCCGCAATGGCTGCAATCGACCTGGGCCGGCATCACGCCGCTGTTGGCCGATGGCTTGCCACGGGATTATCGATTGACCCGTGCCGTCGGCATTTTCGGCCAGGTGATGGCCGAGTACGTGCTCACCTACCTGCTTGGTCACGAGCGTGAGGTGCTGGCGCGCCTGGTCAGCCAGGTCGAGCGCAAGTGGGACAACCGCATGGGCCAGAGCCTGGCGGGGCGCAAGGTGCTGATCGTCGGCACCGGCGATATCGGCCAGAGCGTGGCGCAGTTCCTGCTGCCCTTTGGCGTGGAGTTGTACGGCATTGCCAGCGAGGCCCGGGAGCAGGCCCCGTTTATCGAGGTGGCCGGGCCGGATCAACTGGGCCGCCTGGTGGGCGAGGTGGACTATGTGGTCAACCTGCTGCCCAACACGCCGAACACCCACGATCTGTACGATGCGGCGCTGTTCAAGCAGTTCAAGCCCACCGGCCTGTTTATCAACGTCGGTCGGGGCGTGGCGGTGGTGGATGCCGATCTGGTCGAGGCCCTGAAGGAAGGGCACCTGGCCGGTGCGGTCATCGACGTTTGCCGCCAGGAGCCACTGCCCCAGCGTCATCCGTTCTGGACGGCCTGGGGCTTGCTGTTGACCGGCCATAGCTCGGCGCCGACGTGCCCGCGGCGCATGGTGGCGCTGTTTGTCGAGAACCTGCGGGCGTACCAGGCCAAGGATTCGCTGCGGGGCGAGGTGAGCTTCGAGCGCGGTTATTGACCCGGCAGGCGCTGGCAAACCAGCGCCTGCCATGTGTTACAGGCTGAAATCACCTGCCGCTACCAACTCGCTCAACGGCCGGCGCGGGCTTGGGGCTTCCCGGGCTTGCAGGTAGTCGGCCAGGGTCGACTTGTCGCCCAGCTTGCCCACGGCGACTGCCGCGTGCAGGGCATAGCCCTCGGGGATTTTCAGTTCCCGGCGGGTCAGTTCCTGATCGAAGCCAGCCATGCCATGGGTGTGCCAGCCGCTGATGCTGGCTTGCAGCGCCAGGTGGCCCCAGGCTGAGCCGGTGTCAAAGGTGTGCCACAGCGCCGGGGTTTCTTCAGTGGCGCCCGGCACGGTGAAGTCGGTTTTCGAGACCACGATCACCAACGCTGACGCATGTTGCGCCCAGCCCCGGTTGAATTCGTTCAGCAAGCCCAGGAACCGCTGCCAATCCGGCGTATCGCGACGGGCGTAGAGAAACCGCCAAGGCTGCGAGTTGTAGGCCGAAGGTGCCCAGCGCGCCGCCTCAAAGAAGCTCAGCAGGGTTTCTTCGGGGATACTTTCCCCGGTAAACGCACGCGGCGACCAGCGCTCGGTGAATTGCGGGTGGATCGGATAATCGGCAACGCGGGCTTGAGTACTCATAAGCGCATCCTGATGAAAAAACGGTGTTCAAAACTACTGCGTCACCGCGCACCTGACAAGCCTGGCCCTACCGGCAGTCGTAAGCGCTTGGCCCCGGGGGGCTTGGGCACTAGACTGGCGGCCTTTTCACCTATTGATACTGATGCAGAGCCATGGCCGCCAAAGTCGAACCTTTCTGGATACGCAAAACCCTTGAGCACCTCGACCAGGAGGAATGGGAGTCGCTGTGCGACGGCTGTGGCCTGTGCTGCCTGCAAAAGCTTGAAGATGAAGACGACAACAGCGTCTATTACACACGTATCGCCTGCAAACTGCTGGACCTGAAGACCTGCCAGTGCACCGACTATCCTAATCGTCGGGACTCGGTGCCCGATTGCATCCAGCTCACCCCGGGCCAGGCCGATCAGTTCAAATGGTTGCCACCGACCTGTGGCTATCGCCTGGTCAGTGAGCGCAAGGACTTGCCACTCTGGCACCACCTGGTCTGCGGTGACCGCGATGCGGTGCACCACGAACGCATTTCCCAATCCGGGCGCATGCTCAGCGAAGGCAGCGTGCCCGAGGACGATTGGGAGGATTACCTGATTTTCCGCGCAGGCTGAGGAGAGCGTATGACGGTCCAAGCCAGGCTGATGGCGAGCCTGCTGTTGCTGGGGTTGAGCGCGTCGGCGTGGTCGGCGAAAAAGGTCGACCTCGATTATTACGTCAAGCTGTTACCCCAAAGCGATCAGGCCGAGGTGCGCCTGAGCCTGTCCCAGGGCTCGGCGGTGCGCAGCCTGGACTTCGACCTGGGCCGCGACGGTGACTACAGCGACTTCAAGGCCGACGGCCAGTGGCAGGTCACGCCAGCAGCGGGGGCCAGTCGCGGCCTGTGGCAGCCGGGCGCCGACAAGGCCAGCCTGACCTACCGCGTGCGCCTGAGCCATGCGCGCAAGGCCGGCCTCTACGAATCGCGCATGACCCCCAGTTGGGCGCTGTTTCGCGGGGAGGAGCTGGTGCCAGCGGCACGCCTGGACCAGCAGGACGGCGTGGAGCTGGTGTCGCGGCTGACCTTCGAGCTGCCGCCGGGGTGGAAAAGCGTCGAGACCCCTTGGCCGCGCATCGGCAAGCATAAGTTCCGCATCGACAATGTCTCCCGCCTGTTCGACCGGCCCACCGGCTGGATGCTCGCCGGCAACCTGGGCAGCCGCCGGGTGCGCCTGGGCGAAACCGAAATCAGCGTGGCCTCGCCCAAGGGCCAGGCCATGCGCCGCATGGATGTGCTGACCTTGCTGACGTTTGTCTGGCCCCAGGTGCAAGCGGCGTTTCCCCGGCATCCGGCCAAGCTGCTGGTGGTGGGCGCCAGTGATCCGATGCGCCGTGGCGCGTTTGCCGGGCGTGATTCGGTGTACCTCAATAGCCGTACGCCGTTGGTCAGCGAAAACGGCAGCAGCCCGTTGATTCGCGAAGTGGTGCAGGCCATTGGCCGGTTCAACGACCAGCAGGGCAGCGACTGGATCAGCGAAGGCCTCGCGGAGTATTACGCCATCGAGTTGCTGCGGCGCGCGGGCGGTATCAGCGATGAGCGCTATGGGGCGATCCAGGCGCGCTTGAGCAAGGACGGCAAGGGCGTGACGACGTTGCGCGGCGAGCACGTCAGCGGCGCCACGGTGGCGCGGGCGGTGGTGGTGTTGCAGGAGCTGGATCGCGAGATCCGCCTGAAAACCCACAACAAACGCTCCCTGGATGACCTGACCCAGGCGCTGATGCGCCTGGACAGCATCACCACCCAGGCGTTTGTGCAGTTGGCCGCCAGTGTGATCGGCGAATCCTCGGTGGTGCTCGACAGCAAATTGCTGCGCTGAACCTCAACGGTGGGAACACCGCTTGTGTAGGCACTGGGCTTGTGTGGGAACTGCATTTGTGTGGGAGCTGGCCCAGCTTCCACACAAGTTGTGTCAGTGGGTGGTTTTTTCGGCAGCCACTTGTTGCGCCCGGGTCTTGAGGGTTTTCAGTTCCTCACCGGCCCGTTCGATTTTAGTGCGCACGCTGTTCATATCCCGGCGGCTTTTTTCCAGCAGCGACTTGGCCGAACTATGCCCGCTGATCCCGCGCGCCAACGCCACGCCGCCAATCGCCACCTGGACCAGGCCGAAAAAACCGCCCCGGCGAATGCCCTTGCCCATCATCACCACACCACCGGCCAGGGAGCCAATGCGCTCCCAGCCCTGGACGTTCTGGGTTGGCTGGGTCTGGAACGGCGTCGATTCAATCACGGGGTTGAGGGTTTTGCTGTCGCTCATGGTCTGTCTCCAACAAAGGGCCATAGATATTCAGCTGACTGCGGGCAGGCGGTGGATGTTCCCAAAAAATCAGTACTTGGGGCCCGAGCGGGTGTTATTGCCCTTGGCCAGGCGGTCGTAGAGCACCACATTGACGGTGGCCGCCAGGTTCATGCAGCCGGTGGTCGGGATGTAGATCACGTCTTCGCACCAGTCGCGGATCTCTTTGTCGAGAGAGCCGTCTTCGGGGCCGAAGATATACAGCGCGCGATCAGGATGGGTGTACTCCGGCAACGGCCGGGCCCCATCCACTAGTTCCACGGCGACCGGGATACAGCCCAGGGGCAGGATTTTTTTCAGGTCGTCGATACCGATCAGCGGGATATCGTGGTGGACCTTCTTGGTGTCGGTAATAAAGTCTCGGGCCCGCTCATAGCGTTTACCGGTGTAAAACACCGAAGCCACGCCATAGCAGCCGGCGGCGCGCATGACCGAACCGACGTTTTCGGGGGATTTGGGGTTATACAGACCGATGCAGCTGTAGCGTTTATTGCCCACGGGAGAGGGTGCCTTCGAGAAAAACCGCGATTATACGGGGATTGCTCGATCTGCGGTCGGTATAGAAATGGCGTGTCTGGGCGATTGTCATCGCCGCGATGGCGTCGTAACGTTCAGCGACGACCGTCAGTCGTCCTTCTTCATCAACCCCGCCAACGCCGCAAACGGGTTGTGCGTTGCCTTGGCAATGGTCGGGCTGCTGGTGGAGCCTTCGCCGAAGTACTGTTGGTCGGTATAGCGCGAGTGCTCGTTGTCGTGGCAGTACAGGCACAGCAACTCCCAGTTGGAGCCGTCCTGGGGGTTGTCATCATGGTTGTGGTTACGGTGGTGCACGGTCAGTTCGCTGAGGCGCTTGCCGGCGAACTCACGGGCACAGCGACCACACACGTGGGGGTACATTTTCAGGGCTTTGTCGCGGTAGCCCATTTCCCGGTCGCGCTGGGCATCGGCGAGGATGCGGTCCAGCTTGGCGGTGTGGGAGGGCGGGTTGGTCGAGCTCATCATGGCTCCTGTTTTTAGTGGCTCACGGATAGCGTTGATTCTAGCTGCTCGCGGGGCAATTTACTTCAGCCCTTGAGCTTCTCGGCAATCCAGATGGTATGCCGGGTGCCCTTGTTGCCATGGGCAAACACTTGCACTTCCTCGGCCTTGAAGCCGGCCTTGCGCAGTTTGTCGCTGAACTGCTTGTCGGCGCTGGCCGACCACACCGCCAGCACGCCCTTGGGCCGCAGGGCCTTGGCGCAGGCGCTGAGGCCGCCGGCGGAGTACAGCCAGCTGTTGGCTTTTTGCGTCAGGCCTTCGGGGCCGTTGTCGACATCGAGCATGATTGCATCAAAGCCCTGGGGCTCGGCTTGCAGCACCTTGGCCACGTCTTCCAGGCGGATCACGGTGCGCGGGTCCTGCAACGGGTTGCCGGACTTTTCCCCCAGGGGGCCGCGATTCCATTCCACGACGCCCGGCACCAGCTCAGCCACCACCACTTGTGCCGTCTTGCCCAGGTGCTTGAGCGCCGAGGCCAGGGTGAACCCCATGCCCAGGCCGCCAATCAACACCCGTGAACCGGGGCGTCCGGCGACCTTGCGGCAAGGGATCTCGGCCAGGGCATCTTCGGAACCGTGCATGCGCGTGTTCATCAATTGCCCGCCGTCACCGCCCTGGATCTTGATCACAAAATCCTCGCCATACTCGAACAGGCACAGGGCGCCGCCGTTATCGGGGATGGGGGTGGTGTCGAGCAGCACGAAACGTTTCATGGAAATCTCATTGGGAAGGGCATTCTTGCGCGGTTGGGAGTAGCCTTGGGACTGGTTAACAGTCAGGCCATGGAGCCATCGATGAAGTGCAGCATTCTAGCGGTCATTGTAGGGAGTGTGCTCACATTGGGGGCCGCACATGCCCAGCAGTTGCAAGCCGTGCCGAACACGCCGGCGACCACCACGGGCGCACCGGGCACTGCAACGCCGACCCCCTATCCGCAAGTTACCCCGCCCACGGCACCCAAGCCACAAGGGGCCGGGGCGCCGTTGCCGCCGATTGAAATGCCCAAGCCGCCCAAGGACCAGACCTTGCCCGGCCTGCAGCAAAACGACAGCAAACCGAAGGCGACGGGTTCTTAAGCCCGCCCCAGGGCCTTGAACACAAAGGCGTATTCCAGGGCCACGTCACGCAAGCCCTGGTAGCGCCCGCTCATGCCGCCATGGCCGGCGCCCAGTTCGGTCTTGAGCAGCAACAGGTTGTCGTCGGTCTTGGTGGCGCGCAGCTTGGCCACCCACTTGGCGGCTTCCCAGTACTGCACGCGGCTGTCGTTATAGCCGGCGATCACCAGCATCGCCGGGTAGGCCTGGGCGCTGACATTTTCGTAGGGCGCATAGGCCTTGATCCGTTCATACACCTCGGGCTCCTGGGGGTTGCCCCATTCGTCATATTCGGTGACGGTCAGGGGCAGGTCCGGGTCGAGCATGGTGTTGAGCACGTCGACAAAGGGCACCTCGGCAATCGCCGCCTGGAACAGCTCCGGGCGCTGGTTGAGCACGGCACCGATCAACAGCCCGCCGGCGCTGCCACCGCTGATAGCCAGTTGCTTGGCGGTGGTCAGGCCCTCGGCGATCAAGTGCTCGGCGCAGGCAATAAAGTCGCTGAAGGTGTTTTGCTTGTGCTCCTGCTTGCCGGCGCGGTACCAGGCCTCGCCCAGTTCGCCACCGCCGCGTACATGGGCAATGGCAAATGCCACGCCGCGGTCCAGCAGGCTCAGGCGCGCATGGGAAAACCAGGGGTCGAGGCTTGAGCCGTAGGCGCCGTAGCCGTATAGGTACAGCGGCGTCGGCTGGCCCACCTGGTCGCGCCTGACCACCAGGCTGATCGGCACCTGGGTGCCATCGGCAGACGTCGCCCACAACCGCTGGCTGACGTAGTCGTCGGCATTGAACACGCCCAGTACCGGGGTTTGCTTGAGCACTTGTTGCGCGCCGCTGGCCAGTTCCAGTTGACGGACCTGGGCCGGGCGATTGAGGGCTTCATAGCGCAGGCGGATCTTGTCGCTGTGGAACTCCAGGCTGTTTTGCACGTATAGGCTGTAGGCCGCGTCTGGCAACTCCACGCGATAGGTCGGCAGGCCCTGTGGGTGCACGTCGATCACCGGCAGGCCGCCAATGCGCAGGCTTAGGGTCATGGCCCGGGCATTGAGCGTCACGCCGTCGAGCATTACGGCGTCATCGTGGGCAATCAGGTTGTGCCACTGGTCTTCGCTGGGCACGCTGCCGGTGTCGGCGGCCTGGAACAGGGCAAAGTTGATGCCGTCGCGGTTACTGCGGATAAACCAGGTCCATTGGTCGTCCAGCTTGCCGTGGTCGACATCGTACTCATGGCCTTCGACCCGTGGCGCCAGGCAGGCAAACGCCTGTTGCGGCTGCTCGGCATCCAGGGCCCAGACTTCGCTGGTGGTCTTGCTACCCAGGGACAGCAGCAGTTGACGCTCGGAGCTGGAGCGGTAGCAATGCAGGAAGAAGCGCCCGTCGGGCTCGTGGAACACCTCTTCGGCGGCGGTGCCGTCCAGGCGATAGCGATACAGCTTGTGCGGGCGGTGGGTGTCGTCCAGTTCGCCGAAGAACAGCGTCAGGCTGTCGTTGGCCCAGGTCATGCTGCCATCGCAGTCGGCAAACGCCAGTTCGCTGACCTTGCCCGAAGACAATTCCTTTACGTACAGGGTGTAGATCTCTTCGCCATTGGTATCCAGGCTGTAGGCCAGGCGCTTGTGGTCCGGGCTGATGCTGAAGGCACCGAGGGAGAAAAAGCCGCCATTGGCCAGCACATTTGGGTCCAGCAGCAGTTCTTCGGCGCTTTCGTCGATCTGCTGGCTGTCGTCGGCCGGGCGTGGGCAGCGGTAGTGGCGTGCGTACTCGTCACCGGCGGTGGTGCGCGTGTAATACAGGTACGGGCCCCAGGGCGAGGGCAGTGACAGGTCGGTCTCAAGGATACGGCCCTTGATCTCTTGAAACAGCGTTTCGCGCAGCGCTTTCTGGTCTTCAAGCTGCGCCTCTTGCCAGGCATTCTCGGCCTTGAGGTAGTCGAGCACCTCGCTGTTGTCGCGTTCTTGCAACCAGGCATACGGGTCCTGGCCTGAGTCCTGGCGGGCAATCGGGGCGGCAGCGGCGTGGGTCGATGGAGGCATGGATCACTCTCTGTCTGGTGGTGGGCCGACGGCATTGCAGCCGTGGCCCTCAAAAGCCGTTATCATACGGGCCTGTTTGCCTACCTTGCCATGGACACCATGACCGAGAACGACTATCTGACCGCTTGGGGCCTCTACGCCTTCGCCGCTTTGGGCTGCCTGCTGGTGTGGTTTCGCCTGACCCGCTGGATCTGGCGCTGGCTGCGCGAACCGCTGCGGTTGCTGATGGCGGTGTTGTTGTTGAGCCCGACCATTGTCGACCCGGTCAAGGAGCAGTTTGCCCCGGCCGTGGCCATCACCGCCCTGGATCTGTTGCTCAAAGTGGGCAATAACGCCTGGCGGGCGGTGTCCGACTTACTGATGTACGCCATGATTGCCTTTGGCCTGTACCTGGTCTTTGTGCTGATCCGCTGGCCCATCGAACGTGCCGCCAAGGCCCGGCGTGAGCAGAAGGCCGCCGCTGCGGCAGCGGTCGCGGCCGAGCCTGAGGACGACGAACCCTATGGCCGCCCGCCGGCCCCTGTCAGTGGCATGCGGGTCGAACCGCGTCTTTAACGTTGTTTGCCCTGCATCGAGAGTCCTGGCATGTGTGAATTATTGGGCATGAGTGCCAACGTACCGACCGATATCGTGTTCAGCTTCACCGGGCTGATGCAGCGCGGTGGGCGCACCGGGCCGCACCGCGATGGCTGGGGCATTGCCTTCTACGAGGGCCGTGGCCTGCGGCTGTTCCAGGACCCGGCGGCCAGCAGCGAGTCGGAAGTGGCGCTGCTGGTGCAGCGTTATCCGATCAAGAGTGAAGTGGTGATTGGCCATATCCGCCAGGCCAATGTCGGCAAGGTGAGCCTGTCCAATACCCATCCGTTCGTGCGCGAGCTGTGGGGGCGTAACTGGTGTTTCGCCCATAACGGCCAACTCGCGGACTTCACGCCCCAGGCCACGTTCTACCGCCCGGTGGGCGATACCGACAGCGAAGCGGCCTTCTGCGACCTGCTCAACCGTATTCGCCAGGCGTTTCCCGAGCCGGTGGATATCGAGCAGGTGCTGCCGGACCTGATCGCCGCCTGCGCCGAATACCGCAGCAAGGGCGTGTTCAACTGCCTGCTCAGTGATGGTGATTGGCTGTTTTGCTATTGCTCGACCAAACTGGCACAGATTACCCGTCGCGCACCTTTTGGTCCTGCACGCCTGAAAGATGTCGACGTGATCGTCGATTTTCAGGCCGAAACCACGCCTAATGATGTGGTGACGGTGATTGCCACCGAACCCTTGACCGAAAACGAGACCTGGACCCGCTACGAACCGGGCCAGTGGAGCCTGTGGCGGCGCGGCGAATGCGTGCGCCAGGGCACAACCGCATAAGGACGTCGATTATGTTGCTCAGCTATCTGCGCCTGGTGTTGTTTGCCATCGGCTTGTTGGTCGGGGTGCAAGTCCCGGGGTTTATCAACGACTACGCCAAGCGCGTCGAGGCCCATTTGATCGAGGCCCAGACCGGTTTGCGCGGTTTTGAACGCACTGCGCAGCAGTTCTTTAATGGCGATTTGCAAGCATTGGTGGCGCATTACCGTGCCAGCGATGACCCGGTGTTCCGCAGCGATGCCAACAGCCTCGGCACCTTGCTCGATCGCCAGGTGGCGTTGGACAAGCAGTTCCAGGCCATGCAGGGGCCGTGGTACATCCGCGCCTTGCAGGTGGCCGTGGCGGCCGACCCGGATATTCGCCGGGAAACCTGGAATGGCTACAGCTACCAGATCCTCCTGACCCCCGAAGCCATGGGCTGGGGCCTGGGTGGGGCGATGCTGCTGTCGTTCGGCCTGGAGTGTTTGTTCCGCCTGATCGACTGGGTGGTGCTGGGCGGCAAGCGTTTGCGCCAGAGCCGGCCGATTGAAGAGCGGGATCTCAAGGGCCTGTAAATACGCCATAAATCCCAAGGTCGGAGCGGGTTTGTGTGGGAGCTGGCTTGCCTGCGATGCATGCACCTGGGTAGATCAGTTGCATCGCGGTGATGCTATCGCAGGCAAGCCAGCTCCCACACAAGCCAGCGCCTGCTAGTTTCAATCGGGTTTCTTCTGGTTGAGCACCATGCGCTCTTCCCCCACTTCCTCGGCATACCGCGCCACGACGCTCTGGCAGAGCGCGACGATTTCCTCTACCAATTCCACCCCCACCCGCCACGACACCACCACCTGCAGGTTCGGCAAGCGCTGTTCCATGGGCAGCAGCACCAATTCACCCCGTGCCAGCTCCTCGCTGACCAGCACCGGCGGCAACGCGCCAATGCCAAAGCCGTCACGCAGTAAACGGGTGATGGCCGACACCGAGTTCACGCAGTTCATGCGCGGCGCCGCCACGCCGTGGGTTTGCATCAGGCTCAGCACATCCTGGTGCGGATGAGAGTTTTTCGAGTAGGTGATGATCCGTTCCTGGGCCAGTTCGGCGAGGGAGGCGTAGTCGCGGTTGTAGATCGAATGGCTGGCGACGATCCAGTCCATGGGGTGGCTGGCCAGCTCCAGGCTGCGCACCGATTCCTGACGCAGCAGGTCGGTTTGCAGGATCAGGTCGAGAAAGCCTTTTTGCAGCTGATCGCAGAGGTTCAGCGCGGTATCGGCGACCAATTCGATTTCCACCAAGGGGAAATGCGCCATCAGTTCGGTCACCAAGGGGCTGAGCCAGGTGTGGATCACCGTGTCCATCGCGCCGATGCGGATGCGTCCGACCTTGCTGCTGGTGGTTTCCAGCGACTGCTTGAGCCCCTGCATGGTGATCATCATCTGCTCGGCATAATCGAGCACCTTCACCCCATCCGGGGTCAGGCTCACGCCACGCGAGTCACGCAGGAATAGCTTCACCCCCAGCTCGCTTTCCAGCACTGCAATGCGGCTGGAGATCGAGGCCTGGGTGGTGAACAGCTTCTCTGCCGTGAGCCGGAAGCTCTTGAGCCGGGCTACCCAGACGAAGGTTTCGAGGAACTTCAAATTCATGGGATCAACTTTTTCTTATGCATGGATCGGTTTTTATTAGTTGGACGCAACAGGGGCTGCGCGCCAAAAATCGAGCTGTCTCACGATAAGCGTCGTCGGGGCTCAGGACAACATCGTTGCGAGATCTTGGTAAAAGATCCCACACTATAAAAAAATAAAGCCTACAGGAGTCTTCAGCGTGAGCCGCCTGCTACTGAACTGCGACATCGGCGAAAGTTTTGGCGCCTGGACCATGGGTCTGGATGCCGAGGTCATGCCATTTATTGATTGCGCCAATATCGCCTGCGGTTTCCATGCCGGCGACCCGAGCATCATGCGCAAGACCGTCGCCCTGGCGTTGCAGCATGGCGTGCAAATCGGTGCACACCCGGCGTATCAGGACCTGGCAGGCTTTGGCCGCCGCTCCATGGCGTACGCCCCCCAGGAACTCCAGGACCTGCTGCATTACCAGATCGGTGCCCTCGACGGTATTTGCCGGGCCCAGGGTGGCCGGGTCAGCTACGTCAAACCCCATGGTGCGATGTACAACGACATGATGGCCAAGCCTGCGCAACTGCGCGCAGTGATCCAGGCCGTGGCGGCGTATGACGCCAGCCTGCCGTTGATGCTGATGGCCACCCGTGACAACCGCGCCGCCCAGGCTCTGGGGGATGAATATGGCGTGACCCTGTGGTTTGAAGCCTTTGCCGACCGCGCCTATGACAACGCCGGGCACCTGGTCTCGCGGCAGTTGCCGGGTGCGGTGCATCACGATGCGCAGGTCATTCTCCAGCAGGCCCTGACCATTGCCCGGGGCCAAACCCTGGTCGCCAGCGATGGTAGCCCCTTGCTGTTGCAGGCCAACACCCTCTGTGTGCATGGCGATAACGCCAGCTCGGTGGCGGCGGTGCAGCGTATTCGCCAAGCGTTGACGCCACAATGAAGCCACGGATCGAAGTAGTGGCCATCGACTGCCTGATGGTGCGCCTGTTTGATGTGATCGCCGAAGACCACATGCCCTGGATGCTCGCCGCCACGCGTCGGCTGCGCGAGGGGTTTGGCGCGGCGCTGGTGGACTTGGTGCCTTCCTACACGACCCTGATGGTGCATTACGACCTGCTGGCGCTGAGCCCGGCACAGGCGCGGGAACTGATCGATCAGGCCCTCACGGGCTTGCAGCCCCAGGCCCAGGGCAGCGGGCAGTGTCATGTATTGCCGGTGTGGTACGACCTGAGCGTCGGCCCTGAGCTGACCTTGCTCGCCCAGCGCAGTGGGCTTGCGCTCAACGAGGTGATTCGCCGCCACAGCCAGCATCAATATCAGGTCTTCGCCCTCGGTTTTGCTCCCGGTTTTGCCTTTATGGGCCTGGTGGAAGAGCAACTCGCCGCCCCCCGCCTGAGCACCCCACGCAAGCGGGTGGCGCCGGGTAGCGTCGGCATCGCCGAGCGCCAGACCGCCGCCTATCCGGTGGAATCCCCGGGGGGCTGGAACCTGATCGGCCGCACCCCGGCCAAATTGTTCGATCGTGAGCGCGACGGCTACAGCCTGATGCAGCCGGGCGACAGTGTGCGTTTTGAAGCCATCGGGCGTGCTGAATTTATCAACCTGGGTGGCGATGACACGCCCTTGGAGGCCCAGGTATGAGCCGTTTGTCGATCGAGGCCAGCACCCCACTGTGCCTGTTGCAGGATGCCGGGCGTTTTGGTGTGCGGCACCTGGGCGTAACCCAGGGCGGCGCGCTGGATTGGGTGTCGATGTCCTGGGCCAACTGGTTGCTGGACAACCCGCTGGATGCGCCGGTGGTGGAAATTACCCTGGGCGGTTTTACCGTACAGGCCGAGGAGATTTGCGTGCTGGCCCTGGCGGGTGCGGACCTGGGGGCGTACATCGACGAGCGCGCCATCAGCCCGGGCCGCAGTTTTATTCTGCAAAAAGGCCAGCGCTTGCGCTTCACCCAGCCGCACAGCGGTGCGCGGGCTTACCTGGCGGCGCCGGGCGGGTTTGACGCGCCCAAGGTCCTGGGCAGTTGTGCCAGTGTCGGGCGCGAAGCCCTGGGCGGGCTGGACGGTTTTGGCCGGGCCCTGGCTGAAGGCGCAGCCCTGGTGTATTCCGGCTCGGGCAGCCACTTGCGTGAATTGCCGGCTGAGCGGTTGCACTCTACGGCGCCCCTGGACGTGATCCTCGGCGCGCAGATCGGCCAGTTCAGCGGCCAGAGCCTGTTCGATGCGTTCAATAGCGAATGGGCCCTGGACAGCCGCGCCGACCGCATGGGCATGCGCCTGCTGGGCACGCCGCTGGAGTACCAGGGACCGTCGCTGATCTCCGAAGGCATCCCCTTGGGCGCGATCCAGGTGCCACCGGATGGGCAGCCGATTGTATTGCTCAATGATCGCCAGACCATTGGCGGCTACCCACGACTGGGCGCGTTGACGCCATTGTCGTTGGCGCGCCTGGCGCAGTGCCTGCCGGGGGAGAAGGTAAGGCTGGCGCCAGTGATGCAGGAGACGGCGCACCGCGAGCATCTCAAGTATTTGCAGCGTTTTGCTCATTGCTAAAAGCATCGCAGGCAAGCCAGCTCCCACATTTGTGACTGCGTTCACAAAGTAAAATATGTGAATGCATTCCAAATGTGGGAGCTGGCTTGCCTGCGATAGCGGCGGTGAATCCACCCCCTACTTGGAGAGAAACCGCATCCCCTCTTCCAGCCCGCGCAAGGTCAACGGATACATCTGGTCCTCAATCAAATCCCGCACAATATTGGTCGACGAGGTATAGCCCCAGGTATCTTTCGGGTACGGATTAATCCAGATCAGCTTCTTGTACTTCTCCATGAACCGCTGCATCCACACATACCCCGGCTCTTCGTTCCAGTGCTCCACGCTGCCGCCGGCCTGGGTGATTTCATACGGGGCCATGGCTGCGTCACCGATAAAGATCACCTTGTAGTCGGCGCCGTACTTGTGCAGCAGGTCCTGGGTCGAGGTGCGCTCGGAGGTGCGGCGCATATTGTTCTTCCACACCGATTCATAAATGAAGTTGTGGAAGTAGAAGTACTCCAGGTGCTTGAACTCGGTCTTGCAGGCCGAGAACAGCTCTTCGCAGGTCTTGACGTGGGCATCCATCGAACCGCCGATGTCGAACAGCAACAGCAGCTTGACCGTGTTGCGCCGCTCCGGGCGCATCTGGATATTCAGCAGGCCGGCATCGCGGGCGGTGTGGTCGATGGTGCCGTCAATATCCAGCTCTTCGGCCGCACCCTGGCGCGCAAACTTGCGCAGGCGGCGCAGGGCCACCTTGATATTGCGCGTGCCCAGTTCCACCGAGTCATCGAGGTTCTTGTACTCGCGCTGGTCCCAGACCTTGACCGCCTTGCCCTGGCGCTGGCCGGCATCGCCCACGCGAATGCCCTCGGGGTTGAAGCCGCCGGAACCGAACGGGCTGGTGCCGCCGGTGCCGATCCATTTATTGCCGCCGGCGTGGCGCTCCTTCTGTTCTTCCAGGCGTTTCTTGAATTCCTCGATCAGCTTGTCCAGGCCGCCCAGGGATTGGATCTGCGCGCGCTCTTCATCGCTCAGCGAGCGCTCGAACTCCTTGCGCAGCCAGTCTTCGGGAATCAGCGCCTGCAAGTGGTCGTCGAGTTTCTCCAGGCCATTGAAGTAGGCGCCGAAAGCCCGGTCGAACTTGTCGAAGTGACGCTCGTCCTTCACCAGAATCGCCCGGGACAAGTAGTAAAACTCATCCATGTCGGCGAAGGTCACCCGTTGTTTCAGGGCGTTGATCAGGTCCAGCAGTTCACGCACCGAGACCGGTACCTTGGCTGCACGCATTTCATTGAACAGGTTGAGCAGCATGGCAAAAGCCCTTATCGAGTGCCGCGACGGCTCATGAACGCCAGGCGCTCAAGCAGTTGCACATCCTGCTCGTTTTTCACCAGGGCGCCGGCCAGTGGCGGGATGGCCTTGGTCGGATCACGCTCGCGCAGCACCGCCTCGCCAATATTGTCGGCCATCAGCAGCTTGAGCCAGTCCACCAGTTCGGAGGTGGAGGGTTTTTTCTTCAGACCCGGCACCTTGCGCACGTCGAAGAACACGTCCAGGGCTTCGCTGACCAGGTCTTTCTTGATGTCAGGGTAGTGCACGTCGACGATTTTCTGCAGGGTGGTGCGGTCGGGGAAGGCGATGTAATGGAAGAAGCAACGGCGCAGGAACGCGTCCGGCAGCTCTTTTTCGTTGTTGGAGGTAATGATGATGATCGGGCGCTTCTTGGCCTTGATGGTCTCGTCGATCTCGTAGACGTAGAACTCCATCTTGTCGAGTTCTTGCAGCAGGTCGTTGGGGAACTCGATATCGGCCTTGTCGATCTCGTCGATCAGCAGGATCACCCGCTCTTCGGACTCGAAAGCCTCCCACAGCTTGCCTTTCTTCAGGTAGTTGCGCACATCGTGGACCTTGTCCACGCCCAGCTGTGAGTCGCGCAGGCGGCTGACCGCATCGTATTCATACAGGCCCTGGTGCGCTTTGGTGGTGGACTTGATGTGCCAGGTAATCAACCGTGCGCCGAACGATTCGGCCAGTTGTTCGGCGAGCATGGTCTTGCCGGTGCCCGGCTCGCCCTTGACCAGCAGCGGGCGCTCCAGCGTGATGGCAGCGTTGACGGCCAGTTTCAGGTCATCGGTGGCAACATAGGCCTGGGTGCCTTCAAACTTCATTTCTCAATCCTCGAACATGACGCCGGTAGTCAGCATGCCTGCGACTATAGCGCGCAGGCCTGGCGACTGTGAACGTAGACGGGTTATTCAGTCTCTGAATGACCGGTCACGCCACAGTCAATCCGCGCTGGGCTTGGGTTGCTCATAGCGGGCATTGAACGCATGGACAAAACCATTGCGCAAAATCTGCAAAAACGCCTGGAACGCGCTGATATCTTGCTGGTGAACGCTGCCGCTCAGTTCGACCCGGGTGGCAAATTGGTTTTTGCTCTGGTTTTTCAGCACGGTTTCGCTGGCGCCCACCACGGCTTCCCAGATCGAGCGCAAAATCCCCTTGTCTTTGTTCTCCACGTCCTGTTGCCAGTTGAACACTTCCACATCCCGCAACAGTGGCTTGATATAGCCGGTCAGTTGGGCTTTTTCGGCCTGGGCTTCGATCACCACGTCGCCGGTGCCGGCATTGAAGTCGAACTTGCCGTAGGCCGAGGCGAAGTCGTTCAGGCGCTTGAGCTGGATGTCGCGGGCGCGAAAGCGGAACGCGAAGTCTTCAAAATTGCTCAGCGGGTCGAAGGTTGCGCTGGCTTCCAGCGGCGCATGCCCCAGCAACAGGGCCTTGCCATCAAAGCGCGCATCGCGCTTGCCTTCGACGTCCACCACATTGGTCAGGTTGTAGAAACTGGCGTTGACCTGGGTGGCACCGAGGTTGACCGGCGGTTTGGAGTTGAAGTTGTGAAAGGCAATCGTGCCATCGTCGATCCGCACTTCGTTGAGGGTGATCGGCAGCAGTTTGCCCAGTTGCGCCCGCCAATCGGTGCCGCGACCGGTCTGGGACGCCTGTTGGTTGGCACCGCCGTCGACGAAGTTGAGCTCTGGCTTGACGAATTGCACTTGGGCCACCACCGCACGGTCGTACCATAAGGAGTGCCAGCTGACCGACAGGTCAATGACCGGCGCCTTGACGAACGGTACGGGCACCTTGCCATCCACCTTGACGATCTGCAGGCCATTGATCCGGTACGCGCCGCGCCACAGGGCCAGGTCGACATCGGTCACCTGGCCACGGTAGTCGCCCATGTCGGCGAGTTTTTCGTTGAGGTAGTTACGCACCAGGTAGGGCAGGGCGATATCCAGTGCCACCAGTACGATCACCAGCCCGGCGACCGTCCAGAGCGGCCAACTGTAGCGACGCTTCATAGGTTTTTTCTCCCTGTGTATAGGCGGTTGACTACGCGGGCAGCGGCAACGTTCCTCGACTGGACGCCTTGGAGTACGAGGCATACCCTTGTTGCCTTCTTGAAAACCGCCTAAAGGACTCCGCCATGAGCCGCATTTTTGCAGACAACGCGCACTCCATCGGCAATACGCCCCTGGTGCAGATCAACCGTATCGCGCCCCGTGGTGTGACTATCCTGGCCAAGACCGAAGGGCGTAACCCAGGGTATTCGGTGAAGTGCCGGATTGGGGCGAGCATGATCTGGGATGCCGAAAGCAGCGGCAAACTCAAGCCGGGCATGACCATCGTCGAGCCGACCTCGGGCAATACCGGGATCGGCCTGGCCTTTGTTGCCGCCGCCCGCGGCTACAAATTGCTGCTGACCATGCCGGCGTCCATGAGCATCGAGCGGCGCAAGGTGCTCAAGGCCCTGGGCGCCGAGCTGGTGCTGACCGAGCCGGCCAAGGGCATGAAAGGTGCCATCGAGAAGGCCGGTGAAATCCTCGCCAGCGACCCGGCCACCTACTTTATGCCGGCCCAGTTCGATAACCCGGCCAACCCGGCCATCCACGAAAAAACCACCGGCCCGGAAATCTGGAACGACACCGATGGCGCGGTGGATGTGTTGGTGGCGGGGGTCGGCACCGGGGGAACCCTCACGGGCGTATCGCGTTATATCAAGAACACGGCGGGCAAGCCGATCCTCTCGGTGGCCGTGGAGCCCATCAACTCGCCGGTGATTACCCAGGCGTTGGCTGGCGAAGAGATCAAGCCCAGCCCCCACAAGATCCAGGGGATTGGCGCGGGTTTTGTGCCAAAGAACCTCGATCTGTCGATGGTGGATCGGGTGGAGTTGGTCAGTGACGACGAATCCAAGGCCATGGCCCTGCGGTTGATGCGGGAAGAGGGCATCCTGTGCGGGATTTCCTGTGGCGCGGCGATGGCCGTGGCGGTGCGCCTGGCCGAGAAACCGGACATGCAGGGCAAGACCATCGTGGTGATCCTGCCGGACTCCGGTGAGCGCTACTTGTCGAGCATGCTGTTCAGCGATCTGTTCAGCGACCAGGAAAACCAGGCCTGACCCTTGTCGGTGTAGCGAAAGCGGATTGATCCATATCAGCCCGGTTTTATGCCTCTTATGCATAATTGATTGCCCGCCGCGTGCTCCTTAAAACGGATTGTTGGATCACGCGGGTTTTTCCTCCGGCCCGGAGTGTTTATCATGGCCGGCTGCTATGTCTGGTTTCCCGCTGCCGGGAGGCTCTTTCCAGGAGTTGCTGCATGACCTTTTCTTTGGCCGCCAAGCTGTCGGTGCTGTTGCTGTTTATCGGCAGTACGCTTTACGTGCATTTGCGCGGCAAGGCGCGTTTGCCGGTGCTGCGTCAGTTCGTCAACCATTCGGCGCTGTTCGCCCCCTACAACGCCTTGATGTACATCTTCTCGGGTGTACCGTCCAAGCCCTACCTGGACCGTAGCAAGTTCCCGGAACTGGATGTGCTCAAGGACAACTGGGAAGTGATCCGCGACGAGGCCATGCATTTGTTCGACGAAGGCTATATCCGCGCCGCGGAGAAGAACAACGATGCCGGTTTTGGCTCGTTCTTCAAGAAGGGCTGGAAGCGCTTCTACCTCAAGTGGTACGACAAACCGCTGCCGTCGGCCGAGTTGCTGTGCCCGAAAACCGTGGCCCTGGTCAGCAGCATCCCCAACGTCAAGGGCGCCATGTTTGCGCTGCTGCCGGGCGGTAGCCACCTCAACCCCCATCGCGACCCGTTTGCCGGCTCCCTGCGCTATCACTTGGGCTTGTCCACGCCCAACTCCGACGACTGCCGCATTTTTGTCGATGGCCAGGTCTACGCCTGGCGTGATGGCGACGACGTGATGTTTGACGAAACCTATGTGCACTGGGTAAAGAACGAAACCGAGAAGACCCGGGTGATTCTGTTCTGCGACATCGAACGGCCCCTGAGCAACCGGCTGATGACCCGCATCAACCGTTGGGTCAGTGCCCAACTGGGCCGCGCGACCGCGCCACAGAACCTGGATGACGAGCGCGTGGGCGGCATCAACCAGGCCTATGCCTGGAGCAAGAGCTTCAGCGACCGTTTCAGTGGCGTGGTCAAGCAGTGGAAGCGCAAGCACCCCAAAGCCTATCGCATCATGCGGCCAGTGCTGGCGGCGGCGGTGGTGGTGGCGTTGGTGTATTGGTTGTTTGGTTGATAGTTTTAGAACAGAAAACCGCTCTTATGAGCGGTTTTTTATGTCTGTTACTTTTCCGGGCGACCCGCCAATAGGCTTGGCTCGTCAATGTTGCCGGCCATAGCCGCATTTAGAAAACGGCGTTGATTGGCGGTCAGCACTGTGCTTTTAGGTTCCTGGCCTGCCTTGGACGACGCTTTTCGGGCGACGGGTTTTTTAATAAGTTCTCCCATACAGCCTCCACGATTGATCATTAATTGAACATTTTTGCGATGCTATTCGTTCTCTACCGCTATCACAAGCCTGCCCCGTGAATCGAAGTCAAAGCCCAGGTTCTGATAGAGGGGAATAGCCCCGGGTGCGGGCTCCTGAATTTCTATCCATTGGCTGCCAATGATTCTCGCGTAATGGTCGATAGCAATCATCGTCAGTGAGGCTATGCGGCTTTTCAAAGGGTGGGACTTTCCAGGTCTTCCCTCCAGGCGGATGAGCTTGATCCGCAACCGGCTTTGATTGGGATTGGCAAAGCACAGCCCACAGAGCACCTCGTCGTACCAAAGAGACAAATCGAACGCCATCGGTTCACGGCCTTTCCACGTCGCAACCTCGTCCCACGGGAAGTGAGCGTCTTCTGCCCAGTCCTGATAGGCAGCCAATGCATGCCTGTCGATCAATGCAAAACGGACATGGGTTAAATCGATATCTGTGCCCTGGGCGTCGGTGTGTTTCAGGTTTTTGTACCCCTGTTGAGTCGATGCATTCGCAAGGCGCAAGGCTTTGGAGCGGTAGAGCTGGTATCGCAAGGAGTCGCGGGTTTTTGGCATTGGCGGTCATGAGTCGAAAGCCTCCTGAAGAGGAGTACGTTGGTTTTTCCCAAGGCTAGAGGTGGTTTTTCAACTTGTCCTTACTGGCCTTTTGGCAAAGCCATTGCAAAGCGTGTCACCGGCTGGTTATAGTCGAGCCTAGGTGCTTCACGGCACTTTTCAATCCCTTCAAAAAGATCAGCCCATGCCTGCTTCCCCACGCATAGCGGTAGTCGATTCAGCGCTCAACGCTGTGGTCGTGCCGTGCGGGAATCAACAGCCTGTGCAGATCAGTCATTACCCCCCACCTGTCAGTAGCACGCCGGTGTACGCAGTCGTATCACCGCCGGGCGTTGGTATTTCGGGCTGATCAGCAGACCGCTGTTCCCCGTTGCCCGTCTGTACCGAACCTACTGAATTTCAGCCTTGGCTGAGTTGGCTTTTTGCCTGACTACAGGTGTTCATCATGTCTGTGCTTTCAAAACAATCCGTGGCCGCGGCGGCCTCGACGAGCCTGTTTGTCCTGCTGTGGAGCAGCGGGGCGATTTTCTCCAAGCTGGGCCTGGCCCATGCCTCACCCTTTGCCTTCCTGTTGATCCGCTTTGCCATTGCCCTGGCGGGCCTGGTGGTGCTGGTGCCGGTTCTCAGGCTCAAGCTGCCGCGCCCGGGTAAACCGCTGTGGTATGCCGTCGCCACCGGGCTGGTGTTGCTGGGGGCCTATCAGATTTTTTATCTGCTGGCCCTGGACCTGAAGGTCACCCCCGGCGTGATGGCGACCATCATGGGCGTGCAACCGATCCTCACCGTGGTGCTGATGGAACGCCAGCGCTCCTGGCGCCGGCTGTTCGGCCTGGCACTGGGGCTGGCGGGCCTGATCATGGTGGTGTACCAGGGCATCGGCCTGGCTGGGATGTCCCTGGCCGGCATGCTGTTCGGCTTGCTGGCGCTGGCGAGCATGACCCTGGGCTCGATCATGCAAAAGCGCATCACCGAGCACCCACTGGGCACCTTGCCGGCGCAGTACCTGGCGGGCTTGTTGCTGTGCGCGGTGTTTGTGCCGTTCCAGCCCTTTGAGTTCGAGCACACCCGTGGCTTTTACCTGCCAGTGCTGTGGATGGGGCTGGTGGTGTCGCTGTTGGCGACGCTGTTGCTGTACCGCCTGATTGCCCGGGGCAACCTGGTGAATGTCACCAGCCTGTTCTACCTGGTGCCGGCAGTCACTGCGGTGATGGACTACCTGATCTTCGGCAATCGCCTGGCGCTGCTGAGTGTGCTGGGGATGGGGTTGATCATCATCGGGTTGGTGTTTGTCTTCCGTAAGGCTTGATATCCCTGTGTAGGAGCCGAAAAGCCGGCTCCTACACAGCTTTGATCAATTTCCCTGGTCGCAGCACCAGCCACAATGCCCCCGCGATCAACATCCCGCCATACAGGTGCGCCATGGACAATGGCTCATCCAGCAGCAATGCCCCCCACAACACGCCGAAGGGCGGAATCATGAAGGTGACTGTCATCGACTTCACCGGCCCGATGGAGGTCAGTAAACGGAAGTACAAGATGTAGGCGAACGCCGTACACAACAGCCCCAGGCCCAGCAATGACAACCACACATGCCAGCCGCCCCAACTGGCGGGCGGATGGCTGATGGCGCTCCAGCCAAACCAGGGCAAGAGAAACAAGGTGGCGCCCAGCATGCTGCCCAAGGCTGAAAGGCGGCTATCCAGGCCACCCTGTTGGTCCAGCCAGCGGCGCGCCAGGAAGCCGGCGAAGCCGTAGCAGGTAGTGGCCAGCAGACAGGCGAGGGCGCCCATCAGCAGTTCCAGGTCAAACGCCACCGGCCCGGCCCGGGTCAGGATGCCTACGCCAAACAGGCCCAGGCCTACCCCGACAATCTTCGACAGCGTCAGCCGTTCATGGAAAAACAGCCCGCCAATCAGCACCCCCATCAACGGCGTGGTGGCGTTGAAAATCGCCGAGTAACCCGCCGGCAAGACCTGGGCCGCCACCGAGTACATGGTCGCGGGGATCCCCGAGTTGATCACCCCCAGCAACAGCACGGTCTTGAACTTGCCCTGGAAGTCCCAGCGCACCCGCAGTAGGGCCAGGATCACCAGCAAGCCGGCGGCGGCAATCGATACTCGGAAGAAGGCCGTGGGAATCGTGCCGATTTCCGGCGCGATAACCCGCATGAACAGAAAGCTCGCGCCCCAGATGGCGGCCAGCACCAGCAGGTACAGGGTGTCGACAGGTCTCACGGACAGCTCCTTTTTCACAAGGGCGAGAGTGTTGCCCAGGGATCGGCCTGACACAATCTTTTACGCGTCAACGACACCAGAAAGCGCATCCCCCTGCCAGTGAGGCCCGGCGCCTGGCAAAAATTGTACTTCTCCTGCCTACGGACTCTGGCTAATCTCAGGTCTTCCGAATGCCCGCAGAGGTCTCCGACATGCCGCAGCAAACGCCTGCCATCGACACCGCGCAGTCCATCGCCCAGATGATCCTCGATGGCTTCGACGATTACCGCGAGCACTTTCGCCAGATCACCGACGGCGCCCGCGAGCGTTTTGAGAAGGCCCTGTGGCAAGAGGCGCAAACCGCCTCGGCGGCGCGGATCAACCTGTATGAAGAGAAGGTCGGCGAAGTCACCACGCGCCTGCGGGCCGCTTTTGACGCGGGGGCATTGCTGGATGTCAACGCCTGGCCCCTGGTCAAGAGCGCCTATATCAGCCTGATCGACCTGCGGTTTGACGATGAACTGTCCGAGACCTGGTACAACTCGATTTTTTGCGGGTTGTTCAGCCATGACCTGATCAGCGACGGCTGCATGTTCATCCATACCACCCGCCCGAGCCTGCGCCGTGCCCGTGCCGCGCAGACCCGCACCTACAAGCCCCAGGGCCAACTGGCGGGCATGCTCGAACAGATTTTCAGCGACTACCGCTTCAGCGAGCCCTACGCCGACCTGGCCGCCGACCTGCAGCGTCTCGAAGCACAACTGCGCGAGAACCTGCCGGACTGGGTGTGCAAGGACCCGGACCTCAATGTCGAGCTGTTTTCCTCGGTGCTTTACCGCAACAAGGGTGCGTACCTGGTGGGCCGCCTCTACACCCGCGATGAACAGTGGCCGCTGGTGATCCCGCTGCTGCACCGCGAAGGGCAGGGCATCCGCATCGACGCGCTGATCACCGACGAAGCCGATGTGTCGATCATCTTCTCGTTCACCCGCTCCTATTTCATGGTGGATGTGCCGGTGCCGGCAGAGTTCATCGGCTTTCTCAAGCGCATCCTGCCGGGCAAGCACATCGCCGAGCTGTACACCTCCATCGGCTTCTACAAACATGGCAAGTCAGAGTTCTACCGGGCGCTGATCAACCATCTGGCCAGTACCGACGACCAGTTCATCATGGCCCCGGGCGTGCGCGGGATGGTCATGAGCGTGTTTACCCTGCCGGGTTTCAACACCGTGTTTAAAATCATCAAGGACCGCTTCTCGCCGTCGAAAAACGTCAACCGCGCCACGGTGATCGAGAAGTACCGCCTGGTCAAAAGTGTCGACCGGGTCGGGCGCATGGCCGACACCCAGGAGTTTGCCGACTTCCGTTTCCCCTTGAGCAAGTTCGAGCCGCAATGCCTGGCCGAATTGCTGGAAGTGGCCGCGGGCACGGTCGAGGTGGAAGGCGACACGGTGTTGATTCGCCACTGCTGGACCGAACGGCGCATGACCCCGCTCAACCTCTACCTGGAAAACGCCAACGAGGCCCAGGTGCGCGAAGCCCTTGAAGACTACGGCCTGGCAATCAAACAGCTGGCGGCGGCGAATATCTTTCCCGGCGACATGCTGCTGAAAAACTTTGGCGTCACCCGCCATGGTCGCGTGGTGTTCTATGACTATGACGAGATCTGCTTCCTCACCGAAGCCAACTTCCGCCATATCCCGGCACCGCGTACCCCCGAGGATGAAATGGCCTCCGAGCCCTGGTACTCCATCGGCCCGCTGGACGTGTTCCCTGAGGAATTCCCGCCGTTCCTGTTTGCCGAGGCCGGGCAACGGCGCTTGTTCGATGAGTTGCACGGCGAGTTGTACAACGCCGACTACTGGAAAGGCCTGCAGGAGGCGATTCGGGCGGGGAAGGTGATTGATGTGTTCCCGTATCGGCGCAAGGGCCTGGATAACGAATAGGGGCATCAACACCGCCAGACCCTGTGGGAGCTGTCGAGCCCCGGCGAGGCTGCGATAGCGGTGGGTCAGGCAGCATTGATGTTGGCCGTGCCGCCGTCATCGCAGCCTCGCCGGGGCTCGACAGCTCCCACATGTGATTTACGCGGCCTTTAACGTTGTGTGCGCTTTTCTGCCACAATTGCCGGCCGTGCATAAATAGACGACCTTCAAAGTACCTGATGACTGACCAAGCGCCCGCTATCGACCAACTCCTGAAAAACCTCGATCACGCCATGCTCGCCGACCGCCACCGCTTGCGTCGGCAGTTGCTTGAGCTGCGCAAGAAGCCCGATGAGGAGAAGCTGGCGCAGTGGGTGGCGCGTATGCAGGCGTCGTGTGCCCAGGTCACGGCGCGGGCGGCCAGCGTGCCGCAGGTCCGTTATGACGACAGCCTGCCCATCGCCGCCAAGCGCGACGAGATCAAGGCGGCGTTGCTCAAGCATCAGGTGCTGATCATCGCCGGCGAGACCGGCTCGGGTAAAACCACGCAGTTGCCGAAGATCTGCCTGGAAATCGGCCGCGGCCAGTACGGCTTGATCGGCCATACCCAGCCCCGGCGTATTGCGGCACGCAGTGTGGCCAGCCGGGTTGCCGAAGAACTGGCGACCCCTTTGGGCGCGCTGGTGGGCTATCAGGTGCGCTTCGAGGACCAGAGCGACGCCAATACCCTGATCAAGCTGATGACCGACGGCATCCTGCTGGCCGAAACCCAGAATGACCGCTACCTCGAACGCTACGACACGATCATCGTCGACGAAGCCCACGAGCGCAGCCTGAATATCGACTTCCTGCTCGGCTACCTGAAGACCCTGCTGCCACGCCGCCCCGACCTCAAAGTCATCATCACCTCGGCCACCATCGACCTGGAGCGCTTCTCCAAGCACTTCGACGATGCGCCGATTGTCGAGGTCTCGGGGCGGACGTTCCCGGTGGAAACCTGGTACCGCCCGCTGACCCTGGAACAGGACGAGGAAGGCAACCGCGTCGAAGACGACTTGACCGTGGACCAGGCGATCCTCGCCACCCTCGATGAAATCGCCGCCTTTGAACGCAGCGAGCGCAAGAGCCCGGGCGATGTGCTGGTGTTCCTGCCCGGTGAGCGCGAGATCCGCGATGCCGCCGATATGCTGCGCAAGGCCCAGCTCAAGCACACGGAAATCCTGCCGTTGTACGCGCGCCTGTCGCCGGCCGAACAGCAGCGCATTTTCCAGTCCCATCCGGGGCGGCGCGTGGTGCTGGCGACCAACGTCGCGGAGACCTCGCTGACCGTGCCGGGCATCCGCTACGTGATCGACAGCGGCACCGCACGCATCAGCCGCTACAGCTACCGCGCCAAGGTCCAGCGCCTGCCGATCGAGGCGATCTCCCAGGCCAGTGCCAACCAGCGTAAAGGCCGCTGCGGCCGGGTCGAGCCGGGCATCTGCGTGCGCCTGTTCAGTGAAGAAGATTTTATCGGCCGCCCGGAATTTACCGACCCGGAGATCCTGCGTACCAACCTGGCGGCCGTGATCCTGCAGATGCTGCACCTGCGCCTGGGCGAAATCACCGACTTCCCGTTTATCGAACCGCCGGATGGCAAGGCCATCAGCGATGGCTTCAACCTGCTGCAGGAGCTTTCGGCGGTGGACCGCAACAGCCAGCTGACGCCCCTGGGCCGGCAACTGGCGCGCTTGCCGGTAGATCCGCGCATGGGCCGCATGTTGCTGGAAGCGGCCAAGCTCGGCAGTTTGCAGGAAGTGCTGATCGTCGCCAGCGCCATGTCGATCCAGGACCCGCGCGAGCGCCCACCGGAGCGCCAGCAAGCGGCCGACCAGGCCCACGCGCAATGGAAGGACCCGGACTCGGACTTCGCCGGGCTGGTCAACCTGTGGCGCGGCTTTGAAGAGCAGCGCCAGGAACTGACCGCCAGCCCCTTGCGCAACTGGTGTCGCAAGAATTTCCTCAACTACCTGCGCTTGCGCGAGTGGCGTGATTCCCACCGACAGTTGAGCTTGATCTGTCGTGATATGCAGTTGACGGTCAACAAGGAGCCGGCGGATTTCCCGAAACTGCACAAGGCGGTGCTGTCCGGCCTGTTGAGCCAGATCGGCCAGAAAACCGAGGACGGTGACTACCTGGGTGCCCGTCAGCGGCGCTTCTGGATTCATCCCTCCTCGGGGATCGGCAAGAAGCGCCCGCAATGGTTGATGACCGCCGAACTGGTGGAAACCACCAAGCTGTATGCGCGCATGGTGGCCAAGATCGATGCCGACTGGATCGAGCCCCTGGCCGGGCACCTGATCAAGAAAAACCACTTTGAACCCCATTGGGAGAAGAAGCGCGGCCAGGTCGTGGCCTTTGAGCAGATCACCCTGTTCGGCCTGATCGTGGTGGGGCGCCGGCCGGTGCATTACGGGCCGGTGGACCCGGTAGTGTCCCGCGAGCTGTTTATCCGCGAAGGCCTGGTGCGTGGCGAGATCCAGTCCCGGGCCAAGTGCCTGACTGCCAACCAACAGTTGCTGGAGCAATTGGACGAACTGGAAGCCAAGGCCCGGCGCCGCGATATCCTGGCCGACGAAGAAACCCTGTACGCCTTCTACGACGCGCGCCTGCCGGCAGAGATCCATCAGACGGCGACCTTCGACAGTTGGTACAAGATCACCAGCCAGAAAGACCCGCAACTGCTGATCATGCGCGAAGAAGACGTGCTGGCTCGCGAGGCCAGTGAAGTCACCGCCGCCCATTACCCCGACACCTTGCACCTGGGCGACCTGGCCCTGGCCTTGAGTTATCACTTTGAACCCAACCACCCGCGCGACGGCGTGACCTTGCGCGTGCCCGCACCGCTGTTGCCGGCCTTGCCCGCCGAGCGCCTGGAATGGCTGGTGCCCGGGCTGATCGAAGCCAAGTGCATTGCCCTGGTGCGCAACCTGCCTAAGGCCCTGCGCAAGAACTTCGTGCCGGTGCCGGACTTCGTCAAGGCCGCGCTGCAACGTATCGAATTTGCCCAGGGTTCGCTGCCCCAGGCGCTGGGGCGCGAACTGTTGCGCATGACCGGCGCGCGGGTCAGCGACGAAGCCTGGAGCGAAGCCGCGCAGCAGGTGGAAAACCATCTGAAGATGAACCTGGAAGTGGTCGACGCCCAGGGCAAGTTCCTCGGTGAGGGCCGCGACCTGGCAGCGCTGACCGCACGGTTTGTCGAAGCCAGCCAGGCCGCCCTGGCGGTGCCGCAGACTGCCAAAAGCCAGCAGCCGGTGGAGGCCAAGGTCTTCGCTGCGGTTGCCGAGACTACCCAGCAGAAGATTGCTGGCCTGTCGATGACGGTGTATCCGGCGCTGGTAGAAGAAAACGGCACGGTCAAGGAAGGACGTTTCTCTACGGCTGCCGAAGCCGAATTCCAGCACCGCCGTGCCTTGCAGCGCCTGTTGATGCAGCAGTTGGCCGAGCCGGCAAAATTCCTGCGCGGCAAATTGCCGGGCCTCACAGAGCTGGGGCTGATGTACCGCGAGCTGGGGCGCATCGACGCCCTGGTCGAAGACATACTGCTGGCCAGCCTCGACAGCTGCGTGCTGGAAGGCGAGGCCAGCCTGCCACGGGATGGCGCGGGCCTGGCAGCCTTGGCCGAGCGCAAGCGCAGCAGTTGGACCGAACACGCCGAACGCCTGGCGCGCCTGACCCTTGAGGTATTGAAGCTGTGGCATGGCCTGCAAAAACGCTTCAAGGGCAAGATCGACCTGGCCCAGGCCGTGGCACTCAACGATATCAAGCAGCAACTGAGCAACCTGGTGTACCCAGGCTTTGTGCGCGAAACCCCGGCGCAGTGGTTCAAGGAACTGCCGCGCTATCTCAAGGCCATCGAACTGCGCCTGGAGAAACTGCCCAGCCAGGTGCAGAAGGACCGGGTCTGGAGCGCCGAGCTGGGCGGCCTGTGGAGCCAATACCAGACGCGCCTGAACAAGCACGCCCAGGAAGGCAAGCGCGACCCGCAACTGGCGCTTTACCGCTGGTGGCTGGAGGAATACCGGGTGTCGTTGTTTGCCCAGCAGTTGGGCACCAAGGTGCCGATTTCTGACAAGCGCTTGAGCAAACAGTGGAGCCAGGTCGAGCCTTGACCTGCAAGAACCTGGGGGGAAGGGCGTGCGCAATAGGCGCCAAACCCCCCGGTTTATGGCAAACTTCGCCGGTATAAATGCCGGGATCGTCTAGATTGGCTGTATCAGCCTCGACGCGCCGGGACAAAGCGTTTCCCCGTTTGATGTCCGCGCGGCGGACTAGAGCGACTTACGGTTTGGTACGACGGTACCAATCCCTTCTGCCTGAACAGATTTAGAGGAACGACCGTGCATAACGTCGTCATCAGCGGCACAGGCCTGTACACCCCGGCCAACAGCATCTCCAACGAAGAGCTGGTGCAGTCTTTCAATGCTTACGTTCAACAGTTCAATGCCGACAACGCCGTGGCCATCGAGCAGGGCGACGTTCAGGCGTTGACCGAATCCAGCGCCGCCTTTATCGAAAAGGCCTCGGGTATCAAGAGCCGCTTTGTCATGGACAAGGACGGCATCCTCGACCCCCAGCGCATGACCCCGCGCCTGCCCGAGCGCTCCAACGACGAGTGGTCGATCCTCTGCCAGATGGCCGTGGGCGCCGCCGAGCAGGCCCTGCAGCGCGCCGGCAAGACCGCCGCCGATATCGACGGGGTGATCGTCGCCTGCTCCAACCTGCAGCGCGCCTACCCGGCCATCGCCATCGAAGTCCAGGAAGCCCTGGGCATCCAGGGGTTTGGTTTTGACATGAACGTGGCGTGTTCCTCGGCGACCTTCGGTATCCAGAACGCCTGCAACAGCATCCAGCTGGGCCAGGCCCGGGCGATCCTGATGGTCAACCCGGAGATCTGCACCGGCCACCTGAACTTCCGTGACCGTGACAGCCACTTCATCTTCGGTGATGCGGCGACCGCAGTGATTCTGGAGCGTGCCGACCTGGCCACTTCCGAGCACCAGTTCGAGGTGGTCAGCACCAAGTTGCTGACCAAGTTCTCTAATACCATCCGCAACAACTTCGGTTTTCTCAACCGTGCGGCGGAAGAAGGTGTGGGCGCGCCGGACAAGCTTTTCGTGCAGGAAGGCCGCAAAGTCTTCCGTGATGTCTGCCCGATGGTTGCCGAGTTGATCGGCCAGCACCTGGTTGAGAACCAGTTGAGCGTTACCGACGTGAAGCGTTTCTGGCTGCACCAGGCCAACCTGAGCATGAACCACCTGATCGTCAAGAAGCTGCTGGGCCGTGAAGCCGAGATCGAAGAAGCACCGGTGATCCTCGACACCTACGCCAACACCAGTTCGGCGGGGTCGGTGATCGCGTTCCACACCTACCAGGACGACCTGCCCAAGGGCGCGTTGGCGGTACTCAGCTCGTTCGGCGCCGGGTATTCGATTGGTAGTGTGATCCTGCGCAAGCGCTGAGTAAGCAGGCTTCCTTGGCTTCAACACAATGAGGTTTTGAATGGCAGCCGCCGACGACGCGCATCTGCTTGAACGCCTGCTCAAGGGGGAGCAGCGTGCCTACAAGGAGTTGGTCACCACTTACCAGAGCGCAATGCGCGCCGTGGCCTACGCCATCGTCGGCCAGCGCCATGCCGACGAAGTGGTGCAGGATGCCTGGCTGTCGGTGGTCCGCAACCTTGCCAAGTTCGAGGGGCGCTCCAGCCTCAAGACCTGGCTGCTGACCATCACCGCCAACTCGGCCAAGGGCCGCTACAAGCTGAACCGGCGCGAAGTGTTGCTTGATGACCTGCCGTCACCCCACGGGACCATTGGCGATGAGCGCTTTGCCGCCGATGACGGGCATTGGCTGGTGGCACCGTTCGCCTGGCATGAAGACACCCCTGAAGCGCTGCTCACCGAAAACGAGCTGCGCGAGTGCCTGGAGCACACGTTGCTGAGCCTGTCGGAATTGCAAAGCAGCGTGTTGACGCTACGTGAGCGCCAGGGGCTGGAGTTGGAGCAGATCTGTAATCTTCTGGAGATATCGCTCTCCAATGTTCGTGTGCTGTTGCATCGGGCGCGGCTTAAAGTCTTCGCCACGGTGGAGCATTTCGAGGAGACCGGTGAATGTTGACGTGCAAGGAACAAGTGGCGCGCTCCAGCGACTATCTCGATGGGCAACTGACCTTTCGTGAGCGTTTGTTCATGCGCCAACACTTGCTGTTTTGCGGTCATTGCCGGCGTTTCATGCGCCAGATGCGCCTGATGCAGGCCACCTTGCGCATCCTGCCCGAACCCGAAGTGGCCGATGCCGAAGGGTTGGCCGAGCGCCTGGCCTCGGAGCTCAAGCACAACTCCTGACCCAGCGCTGCCTGCGGTTGCCAAAGCCTGCGACGTCCCCGTCGTGGGCTTTTTGGTGTCGGTGAAAAGCGATGTGCTGGAAAACATTGCAGATTTGTAATTTTTTTCACCTTTTTTTCACTTGGCATTTCTCGTACTTTTTCCGCTCAAGCCCACGCCGTCTGTAGCTTTGCGCTTATTCCCCGTGGTTGTAAGAAAGTTCCCCTGTAATAAAATATTTATCTTGCGGCAACTTGTCTGAAATATCCCCTCGCCAAGATCCCCTCCCAACACCAGCGGGCCTGACCCGTGTGTTTTCCAACGCAAAAGACCACCAATTAGGGGAATTCTTCGATGATCCGTAAGCACTTCGCCGGTTTCGCGGCCAGCGCCCTGGCCCTGGCCGTTACCGCCCAGGCTTTCGCTGGTACTGTCACTACTGATGGCGCCGATATCGTTGTCAAAACCAAGGGCGGCCTTGAGGTTGCTACGACCGACCAGAACTTCAGCTTCAAGCTGGGTGGTCGCCTGCAAGCCGATTACGGCACATTTGACGGCTTCTACACCAAGAACGGTGATTCGGGCGACGCCGCTTACTTCCGTCGCGCCTTCCTGGAACTGGGTGGCACCGTCTACAAGGATTTCAAATACCAGCTCAACTACGACTTCTCCCACAACTCGGGTAACTCCGACGACGGTTACTTCGACGAAGCGTCCATGTCTTATGTGGGCTTCAAGCCGGTCACGATCCGCGTCGGTCGTTTTGACCCGGATTTCGGCCTGGAAAAAGCCACCAGCTCCAAGTGGATCACGGCCATGGAGCGTAACTCGGCTTACGAGGTTGCAGACTGGGTCAACCTTCACGAAAACGGCATGGGCATCCAGGTCAGCGGCACCGCCGCCGATATGTTCTACGGCTCGACCAGCCTGGCTTCCAAGGACATCAACGACGAAGACGGCAAGGGCGTGAAGCAATTCAACGGCCGTATCGTACTGGCTCCGATGAACAAAGGCGGCGACGTCCTGCACTTCGGCTTGAACGTGGCGGTACGTGACCTGAACGATGCCGCTTTCGACTCGCGAATCCGTCCACGTCTCGGCGCTCGTGGCGTGGCGACCACCGGTGGCAACGATGCGGGCACCAACGGCAACCGCGCAACCTTCGGTGGTGGCGTGGGCCTGAACGCCAGCAACCTGACCGCAGTCGGCGCCTACGACACCGACACCGTGTTCGGTGGTGAATTTGCCTTCGCCAGTGGTCCATTCTCGGTGCAGGCTGAAGCCCTGAGCCGCAAGATGAAAGCTGACAGCAATGCCTACCAGGACGTGAAAACCAGCGGTTTCTACGGCCAACTGGCCTACACCCTGACCGGCGAGTCCCGTGCCTACAAACTCGACGGTGGCAAGTTCGACGCGATCAAGCCCGAGAACAAGCAATACGGCGCCTGGGAAGTGTTCTACCGCTACGACAACATCAAGGTTGACGACAAAAACATCGTCGTCAGCAGCGCTACCCGCGAAACCGGCGACGCCAAGGCCAACGTCAACACCCTGGGTGTGAACTGGTACGCCAACGAAGCGGTCAAGCTGTCCCTGAACTACAGCAAGGTCAGCACTGACAAGATCACCAACGCCAATGGCGATGACAGCGGTGATTCCATCGTCGGCCGTGTGCAGTACGTGTTCTAAGCAACGTTAATACCGCTCCAAGCGCTCTTTCTTCATCCGTTAAAGCGCAATCCTCTTTTTCACCCCGCCATTGGCGGGGTTTTTTTTTGCTGCCCGCGCGGGCGGCGGGTTCTGTCAGAATGGCCCGAATATTGTGAGCGAGCGTTTACCGTCGGGGAATGGCATGCCGTTGAAACGTTTGAATAGCCTGTCCGAAATATCGCCTGATGAATGGAATACGTTGGTCCCCGAGGATCAGCCGTTTCTGCGCCATGCGTTCCTCAGTGCGCTGGAAGACAGTGCCAGCCTTGTCCGGCACGCTGGCTGGCAGCCGGAGCACTTGCTGCATTACGCGGGGGAGCAGCTGGTGGCGGCGCTGCCCAGCTATCGCAAATGGCACTCCTATGGCGAATATGTGTTCGACCATGGCTGGGCTGACGCGTGTGCGCGTGCGGGCATCGAGTACTACCCCAAGCTGCTGACAGCGGTGCCTTTCAGCCCGGTCAGCGGGCCGCGCCTGCTGGTGGCCAATGGCGCGGACGGCCTTGAATTGCTCAAGAGCCTGCCCGGTTACCTGGAGATCGAAGGGCTTTCCAGTGCCCATATCAACTTCACCGATGCCATGGCCGATGCCGCCCTGGGCCAGCAACCCGGCTGGCTTGCGCGCCTGGGTTGCCAGTTTCATTGGCAGAATCGTGGTTATCGCGATTTCCAGGACTTCCTCGACGCCCTGAGTTCGCGCAAACGCAAGCAGATGCGCAAGGAGCGCGAGCAAGTGGCGGGGCAGGGGATCGAGTTCGAGTGGCTGCACGGCCATGAGTTGAGCGAGGCCCAGTGGGATTTTGTCTACGCCTGCTACGCCAACACCTACGCCGTGCGCCGGCAGTCGCCGTACCTGACCCGCGAGTTCTTCAGCCTGCTGGCCGAACGCATGCCGCAGGCAATACGGGTGGTGCTGGCCAAGCAAGGGACGCGGCCGGTGGCCATGGCGTTCAGCCTGGTCGGTGGCGACAGCCTATATGGCCGCTATTGGGGCTGCCTGGGCGAGTTCGACCGGCTGCATTTTGAAACCTGTTTCTATCAAGGCATGGATTACGCGATCGCCAATGGCCTGCAACGTTTCGACGCGGGTGCCCAGGGCGAGCACAAGTTGATTCGTGGGTTTGAGCCGGTGATTACCCGTTCCTGGCACTACTTGCGCCATCCGGGCTTGAAAACCGCTGTGGCGGATTTCCTGGAGCGCGAGCGGGTGGGGATTCTGGCGTATGCCGAAGAGGCGCGGTCGGCGTTGCCGTATCGGCAGGAATAACGCTCATGTAGGAGCGAGCTTGCTCGCGAAAAAACTGAGGGCGCCGCGTTTATCCAGGATGAACGCGGTGTACGTGAGTTCTTCGCGAGCCAGCTCGCTCCTACAGGGTGGATTGATGCGGTTGGATCAGGCCTTTTCTTCCTTGCCCAACCACCGGTAGGTGATGCCACCGATCACTGCGCCAAGGATCGGCGCCAGCCAGAATAGCCACAGTTGCTGGATCGCCCAACCGCCGACAATCAGTGCAGGTCCGGTGCTGCGGGCCGGGTTGACCGAGGTGTTGGTGACCGGGATGGAGATCAGGTGGATCAGCGTCAGCCCCAGGCCAATGGCGATGGGCGCCAGGCCAGCCGGTGCGCGACGGTCAGTGGCGCCGAGGATGATCAGCACGAACATCGCGGTCATCACCAGTTCAGTGACAAACCCTGCCGCCATTGAATAGCCACCTGGCGAGTGTTCACCATAGCCATTGGACGCCAGCCCCGAAGCCAGTTCAAAACCCGGTTTGCCGCTGGCAATGAAGTACAGCAGGGCCGCTGCCACCACGCCGCCAATGACTTGCGAGACGATATACGCAGGCATCTCCTTGGCTGGAAACCTGCCGCCGACCACCAACCCCACGGTGACCGCCGGGTTAAGGTGACAGCCGCTGATATGGCCAATGGCAAATGCCATGGTCAACACGGTAAGCCCGAAGGCCAGCGATACCCCCAGCAGGCCGATTCCGACATCGGGGAACGCAGCGGCCAGAACGGCACTCCCGCAGCCACCCAACACCAGCCAAAACGTACCTAACCCTTCTGTAACGGAACGTTTGAACAGAGACATGAATGCGTCCTTCTAAATCAACTGGTCGGTAATGCTTCCCTGCAGCCTGATATCAGGGTCCTCCTGGACCCTGAGTGCAGTACAGCAGGATTGTGATAGACGGCCAGCGAGATAGAAAAAACTGTCAGAATTGTTCGGAATTGATAACGCCGTTAGTAGTCCAGAATCAGTCGATCCCCACGAACCCTCCCGTCTGGTGTTGCCACAGTCGCGAGTAGAGGCCGCCGTGAGCCAGCAATTGGGCATGGCTGCCGCTTTCGGCGATCTGGCCTTTTTCCAGGACCACCAGCCTGTCCATTCGCGCAATCGTGGACAGGCGGTGGGCGATGGCAATCACTGTCTTGCCTTGCATCAGGGTTTCCAGGCTCTCCTGAATCGCCGCTTCCACTTCCGAGTCCAGGGCCGAAGTGGCTTCATCCATGATCAGGATAGGGGCGTCCTTGAGCAGGACCCGGGCGATGGCGATGCGCTGGCGTTGCCCGCCGGAGAGTTTCACCCCGCGCTCACCCACGTGGGCGTCCAGGCCGGTGCGGCCCTCGGCGTCCGACAGCAGCGGGATAAACTCATCGGCGCGCGCCTTGCGGATCGCGTCCCAGAGTTCCTGGTCGGTGGCATCGGGCTTGCCATACAGCAGGTTGTCGCGGATCGAGCGGTGCAGCAACGAGGTGTCCTGGGTGATCATGCCGATGCGTTCGCGCAGGCTTTCCTGGGCCACTTCGGCGATGTTCTGGCCGTCGATCAGGATGCGCCCGCCTTGCAGGTCGTAGAGGCGCAGCAGCAGGTTGACCAGGGTCGACTTGCCAGCCCCGGATGGGCCGATCAGGCCGATCTTTTCCCCTGGCGCGATCACCAGGTTCAGGCCACCGATGATGCCGCTGCTTTTGCCGTAGTGGAAATCCACCTGTTCAAAGCGCACTTCGCCCTGGGGCACGCTCAGGCGCGGGGCGTTCTCGCGGTCGATCACCGCCAGCGGCTGGGCGATGGTTTTCAGGCCGTCCTGGACCATGCCGATATTCTCGAAGATGCCGTTGACCACCCACATGATCCAGCCCGACATGTTGACGATGCGGATCACCAGGCCAGTGGCCAGGGCAATGGCGCCGACCGAGATCAGCGACTGGGTCCACAGCCACAGGGCCAGGCCGGTGGTGGTGACGATCAGCAGGCCGTTCATGCTGGTGATGACCACGTCCATGCTGGTGACCACGCGGCTGGCCAGTTGGGTTTTTTCGGTCTGCTCGATGATCGCTTCCTTGGCGTACTCCTGTTCGGACTGGGTGTGGGCGAACAGCTTCAAGGTGGTGATGTTGGTGTAGCCATCGACGATGCGCCCCATCAATTTGGAGCGCGCCTCGGACGAGATCACCGAGCGTTCCTTGACCCGTGGCACGAAGTAACGCAAGGCCAGGCTGTAGGCGATGATCCAGGTGACCAGCGGGATCATCAGGCGCCAGTCGGCTTCGGCGAACAGCACCAGGGAGCTGATGGCGTAGATCGCCACGTGCCAGATGGCATCGACGGCGGCGACGGCCGAGTCGCGCAGCGAGTTGCCGGTCTGCATGATGCGCTGGGCAATACGCCCGGCAAAATCGTTCTGGAAGAAATTCAGGCTCTGCTTGAGCACATAGCTGTGGTTCTGCCAGCGGATCAGGCTGGTCATGCCAGGGCTGATGGTCTGGTGCACCAGCAGGTCGTGCAGGGCGCCGAAGATCGGGCGCAGCAGCAGGGCGACCACGGCCATCCAGATCAACTCGGTGGCGTGGAGCTGGAAGAAATTGGCCGGTGGCGTGCCCTGGGCCAGGTCGATGATGCGGCTCAGGTAGCTGAACAGCGCCACTTCAATCAGCGCGCCGATCAGGCCCACCACCAGCAGCGCGGCGAAGCACGGCCACACCTGGCGCAGGTAATAAAGGTAGAAGGGCAGGACTTTATCGGGAGGGGCCGCGCTGGGAGCGTCGCGGAAAATATCGATCAGTTGTTCAAAGCGACGATAGAGCATTAGGTCTGACGCCCGCCGCGCGGGCTCTCCTTGTTAAATGCGCGCGCAGCCTTGTGGGCCGCGCGCGAGACTCCCGGTCGTTCAGTCGATGACTTTGGCCGACTTGATCAGCACAGGGTCGATGGGCACGTTTTGCATGCCTTTCGTGGTGGTGGTCTGCGAGTTGACGATCTGGTCTACCACGTCCATGCCACTGACAACTTTGGCGAAGACCGCGTAGCCAGCATCGCGACCCGGGTCAAGGAAGGCATTGTCGGCAACGTTGATGAAGAACTGGCTGGTCGCCGAGTTGGGGTTGGAGGTGCGTGCCATCGACAAGGTACCGCGCACGTTATGCAGGCCGTTGCTGGCTTCGTTGCGGATCGGGTCCTTGGTGTCTTTCTGGACCATTTGTGGGGTGAAACCACCGCCCTGGACCATGAAGCCTGGAATCACACGGTGGAAGATGGTGTTGGTATAGAAACCACTGTTGACGTACTCCAGGAAGTTCTTGCTGGAAATCGGCGCCTTGACCGGGTCAAGTTCGATTTCGATTTTGCCAAAGCTGGTGTCCAGCAAGACATGTGGTGCCTTGGCGTCAGCTGCCATCAGGTTGGCAGCAAACAGAACAGAACCGGCAAAGAGGGCGATTTTTTTCAGCATGGGTCAGTGATCCTGAGTAGTGGTTTGAACGGTCATGAGAAAATCGAGCAGGGTGGTGTTGAAGGTTTCGGGTTGGTCCAGCGGTGTGGCGTGGCGCGAATCTTCGATCACCACCAAGCGCGCATCGGGCAGCAGTTTTACATAGATTTGTTTCTGTGCCACCGGGGTGTAGTCATGGTCGGCGCTGATGACCAGGGTTGGACAGGTGATCCTCGAAAGTCGTTCCTGCACCCCCCAGCCCACAATCGCATCGAAGCTGGCGAGGTAAGCACGTTTGTCGTTTTTTGCCCAGCGTTCGCGCATTTTACGTCGCAGGTCGGCTTGCCCGGGCTTGGGGAACAGCCGGTCGCCGAGCGCCTTGCCGATGGTATCCAGGCTGAGCACACGCGCCAGGCTCCAGCGCTTGGCCCATTGCCAATAGTCATCGGCGCTGCGCACCTTGACCTCGGGCGTGCTGTTGACGATACACAGGCTCTTGAGCCTCTGCGGTTGCTCGACCGCCAGTTGAAAGGCGATCATCCCGCCCATCGACAGGCCCACCACATGGGCGGCAGGCAGCTGCAGGTGTTCGATCAGCGCCACCAGGTCGGCGGTAAAGCCGGCAATGCTGTAGCGCTCCCGGGGCTTGTCGGAGCGCCCGTGACCGCGCACATCCAGCAGCACCAGGTGGTAGTGCCGGGCCAGCACCGGTATCTGCAACTCCCAATCCTGGCAACTGGAGCCCAGGCCGTGGATCAGGATCAGCGGTACGCCGTGGCCATATTCCTCGTAATGCAGGGTGCAACCTTCATGCTCGAAATAGGCCATGGGTGAACTCCGTGTCAGGCTTGCCGGGGTGCGGCAAAGGGGGCGTCCAGCGGTGCGGTGTCGAAGGTGCGCAGCAGCTCGACGAGAATCTGCGTGGCCGGGCCCAGGGGCTTGTCCTTGTTCGAGTACAGGTAGAACGTGGGGTGGCGGCTGGCGCCTTGCTCCAGGGGCAGTTGCTTGAGCACGCCTTCCTTGAGTTCGCGCTCGATCAGGTGCCGGGGCAGCCAGGCAAACCCCAGGCCGCTGCCGACGAAGGTGGCGGCGGTGGCCAGGCTGCCCACGGTCCAGCGCTGTTCGGCGCCGAGCCAGCCGACGTCCCGCGGTTGCTGGCGACCGGAATCGCGGATCACCACCTGCATCTGGCTTTCCAGGTCCTGGAAGCTCAACTCACGGTTAAGCCGGTGCAGTGGGTGTTCGGGATGGGCCACGGCGACAAATTCCACGTCGCTCATTTCCGTGCCCAGGTAGCCGGGAATATTGAAGCCGCAGATCGCCAGGTCCGCCACCCCTTCGATCAACAGCTCTTCGACCCCGGACAGCACTTCTTCGCGCAGGCGCACACGGCAGCCACGGCTTTGCGGCATAAAGGCGGTGAGGGCGCGTACCAGGCGGGCGTTGGGGTAGGCTGCATCGACCACCAGGCGCACTTCGGCTTCCCAGCCTTGTTCCATATGGTGGGCCAGGTCTTCCAGCTGGCTGGCGTTTTTCACCAGTTGCCGGGAGCGGCGCAACAGCACTTCGCCGGCGTCGGTGAGCACGGCCTTGCGCCCGTCGATGCGCAACAGGGGCACGCCCAATTGGTCTTGCATGCGGGCCACGGTGTAGCTCACCGAGGATTGCGAACGGTGCAGCACTTCGGCCGCCTGGGCGAAGCCGCCATGGTCGACCACGGCTTGCAATGTGCGCCATTGATCAAGGGTCACGCGGGGCGCTTTCAAGATGAGCTCCTGTTGTCCTAAGCTGGCAGTCCTTACTGGAGACTGGCGAATGAGAAAATTCTGTTGTGTGTTGCTGGCACTGTTGCCGTTGAGCGCGTTTGCCTACCCGATCGATGTGTCGAAATCGATCAAAGGCGTCAGCGTCGATTACAACGCGTCTGATGTGGACGGCGATATCAGCTCTATCCGGCTCAGTAACTACGGGACTAACGACGCCGCGTGTACGGTAGCGTTTACCAATGGCCCTGAGCCGGCGCGGGTGCGCAAGGTCAGCGTGCCCGCCGGGAAAAGCACCAACACCACGGTCAAGTTCAGCCGCGCGATTATCAAGATGCGCATCAAGCTGACCTGCGAACCCAAGTAACGCGCTGCGCAGCCCTGTGGCTGTGCTCCGCTTATAAACAAATTTATAGATGGTTTATAGCAGTTTTTTACGCTTTTTTATCGAACGGGCTCTGTTTAATCTTCGCTTCATTGACTTACAGCAATTACCGATGGAGCTTACAAAGCCATGTCCAACGTTCTGATCATCGAAAGCAGCGCCCGCCATCAGGATTCGGTTTCCCGTCAACTGACCCAGCAGTTCATCAGCCAATGGCAGGCTGCCCACCCGGCCGATCAGATCAGCGTGCGGGACTTGGCGGTCAACCCGGTGCCGCACCTGGACGCCAACCTGTTGGGCGGCTGGATGAAGCCGGTTGAACGGCGTAGCGCCGATGAGCAGGCTTCCCTGGACCGCTCCAACCACCTGACTGACGAACTGCTGGCTGCCGACGTGCTGGTGATGGCTGCGCCGATGTACAACTTTGCCATCCCCAGCACCCTCAAGGCCTGGCTCGATCATGTGTTGCGGGCCGGCGTGACCTTCAAGTACACCGCCACCGGCTCCCAGGGCCTGTTGACCGGCAAGCGCGCCTTTGTATTGACCGCCCGTGGTGGCCTCCACACCGGCGCGAGCAGTGATCACCAGGAACCTTACCTGCGGCAGGTCATGGGGTTTGTCGGCATCCATGACGTCACCTTCATTCATGCCGAAGGGGTGAACCTGGGGGGCGACTTCCAGGAAAAGGGCGTGAACCACGCCAAGGCGTTGCTGGCACAGGTGGCCTGAGGCGTTAATCGCCAGATAATCGCGTGCTGTTTCTATAACACCACGCAGCCCTTCAAGTTCGCGTATCGAACCTCCCTTTGCGCTCGTTGCTCCTGAGTGCTCCTGCCCGACTGCCGCTTTAGCGAAGTCGGGTTTTTTTTGCCTTGAGTTTCGTCCCGCCGCGAAAAACGCTACTGTCGCGCCCATTCCAATACGAGGCGCACATGGGCTATTTACTGATTGTCACGCTGATCCAGGCGTTTTCCTTCAGCCTGATCGGCGAATACCTGGCCGGTCATGTCGACAGCTATTTCGCCGTGCTGGTGCGCGTGCTGCTGGCCGGGCTGGTGTTTATCCCGCTGACCCGCTGGCGCTCGGTGGAGCCTGCTTTCATGCGCGGCATGCTGCTGATCGGCGCGTTGCAGTTCGGCGTGACCTACGTGTGCCTGTATTTGAGCTTCCGCGTGTTGACGGTGCCGGAGGTGCTGCTGTTCACCATCCTCACACCGTTGCATGTGACGTTGATCGAAGATGCGCTGAACCGGCGTTTCAACCCCTGGGCGTTGATTGCCGCACTGGTGGCGGTGGCGGGGGCGGCGGTGATCCGCTTTGACCAGATCAGCCCGGACTTCTTCATGGGGTTCCTGCTGCTGCAACTGGCCAACTTCACCTACGCCGCCGGGCAAGTGCTGTACCGGCGCCTGGTGGCGCGGCACCCGAGCGACCTGCCGCACTACCGGCGTTTTGGTTATTTCTACCTGGGGGCATTGGCCGTGGTGTTGCCGGCGTTCCTGCTGTTTGGCAAGGCCAACTTCCTGCCTGAAGCGCCGTTGCAATGGGGGGTGTTGGTATTCCTGGGCCTGGTCAGCACCGCGTTGGGTTTGTACTGGTGGAACAAGGGCGCCTGCCTGGTCAACGGCGGCACCCTGGCGGTGATGAATAACCTGCATGTGCCGGTGGGGCTGTTGCTCAACCTGCTGATCTGGAACCAGCATGAGCCGTTGGGACGGTTGTTCCTGGGCGGGGCGGTGATTGTGGCGGCGGTGTGGATCAGCCGGTTGGGGATTCGCCCTACGCCACTCTGCCGGCAATGATCGTTCCCAAAGGTGGGAGCGGGCGCTGCTGCGATGATCGTTCCCACGCTCTGCGTGGGAATGCAGCCCGTGACGCTCCGCGTCTCAGGCCAGATGGCGGGGCGCGGAGCGCCCCAGGAGGCGTGCCCACGCAGAGCGTGGGAACGATCTACAGTGCGGCTGTTTCGGGGGCAGGCAGGTGACTGGCCCCCAACACCGCCGGCAGCACCCCGGCCCGCAGGTCATTGCCACTGGGTTGCTGGTACAGGCTCAAGCCAAACTCCGGCAGCACCGCCAGCAGGTAATCAAAGATATCCCCCTGGATCCGCTCGTAGTCGGCCCACGCCGTGGTGCGGGTAAAACAGTAGATTTCCAGCGGTACGCCCTGGGAGGTGGTCTGCATCTGGCGCACCATGCAGGTCATGTTCGGCTGGATATCCGGATGGCTTTTGAGGTACGCCAGGGCGTAGGCGCGGAAGGTACCCAGGTTGGTCATGCGCCGGCGGTTGGCCGACAGTTGCGCGCTGTGGCCCTGGGCTTCGTTCCAGGCCTTCAGTTCCGCCTGCTTGCGGCTGATGTAGTCGGTCAGCAGGTGCACCTGGGTCATGCGCACTTCTTCATCGTCGCGCAGGAAGCGCACGCCCGCCGCGTCGATAAACAGGCTGCGCTTGATCCGCCGCCCGCCCGAGGCCTGCATGCCGCGCCAGTTCTTGAACGATTCGGACATCAGGCGCCAGGTAGGGATCGAGACGATGGTCTTGTCGAAATTCTGCACCTTGACCGTGTGCAGGGTGATGTCCACCACATCGCCATCGGCGCCGACCTGGGGCATTTCGATCCAGTCGCCGACCCGTAGCATGTCGTTGCTGGTCAATTGCACGCTGGCGACAAACGACAGCAGCGTGTCCTTGTACACCAACAGGATCACCGCCGACATGGCACCCAGGCCCGACAGCAGCAACAGCGGCGAGCGGTCGATCAATGTCGCGACGATGATGATCGCGCCAAACACGAACAACACCATTTTCGCCAACTGCACGTAGCCCTTGATCGAGCGCGTGCGGGCATGTTCGGTGCGCGCGTAGATGTCCAGCATGGCGTTGAGCAGGGCGCTCATGGCCAAGACCTGGAACAGGATAGTGAACGCCAGCGCCACGTTGCCGATAAACAGCGCACTGGTCTTGCTCAGCTCTGGCACCAGGTGCAGGCCGAACTGGATCACCAGCGACGGCGTCATCTGTGCCAGGCGATGAAAGACCTTGTTGTGGCGCAGATCATTGAGCCAATGCAGGGCGGGTTGGCGGCCAAGCAACTTGACGGCATGCAGGATCAGGTAGCGTGCCACCCGTCCGACCAGCAGGGCCACCACCAACAGCACCAGCAAAGCCAGGCTTGAATGCAGCAGCGGGTGTTGGTCCAGGGCACCCCAGAGGTCTTGGACGTTGAGCCAGAGCTGTTTGATATCCATGGTTTAACGCGATTCTTCTGTAAGACATGACGGGGCGATTAGAGCATTTAAGTGCTACAAAGTTGTGCAGACAGACAAATCACCTGACAAAAAACCATCTGTTTGGCCCACTTCGCGTAAAGAAACTCGGCCTGGGCGCCCGAAACCGTTACCCTATGCAGCTGATTTTTTGTATTTCTTCGAGGTAGCACCCGTGTTTTCCCAATTCGCCCTGCACGAACGCCTGCTCAAAGCCGTGGCCGAGCTTAAATTTGTCGAGCCTACGCCTGTGCAAGCTGCGGCCATCCCGCTCGCGCTCCAAGGGCGTGACCTGCGGGTGACGGCGCAAACCGGGAGTGGCAAGACCGCCGCTTTCGTCCTGCCGATCCTCAACCGTCTGATCGGCCCGGCCAAGGTGCGCGTCAGCATCAAGACCCTGATCCTGCTGCCTACCCGTGAGCTGGCCCAGCAGACCTTGAAGGAAGTGGAGCGCTTCTCGCAGTTCACCTTCATCAAGTCCGGCCTGATCACCGGTGGCGAAGACTTCAAGGTCCAGGCCGCCATGCTGCGCAAGGTCCCGGATATCCTGATTGGCACCCCGGGGCGGATGATCGAGCAACTGAACGCCGGCAACCTGGACCTCAAGGAAGTCGAAGTGCTGGTGCTCGACGAAGCCGACCGCATGCTCGACATGGGCTTTGCCGACGACGTGCAGCGCCTGGTCGAAGAGTGCGTCAACCGCCAGCAGACCATGCTGTTCTCTGCTACCACCGGCGGTTCGACCCTGCGCGAGATGGTCGCCAAGGTCCTGAACAACCCTGAGCACCTGCAGGTCAATAATGTCAGCGACCTGAACTCGACCACCCGCCAGCAGATCATCACCGCTGACCACAATGTGCACAAAGAGCAGATCCTCAACTGGCTGCTGGCCAACGAGACCTATCAGAAGGCCATTGTGTTCACCAACACCCGGGCCATGGCCGACCGTATCTACGGGCGCCTGGTGGCTCAGGAGTACAAGGCGTTTGTGTTGCACGGTGAGAAGGACCAGAAGGACCGCAAGCTGGCCATCGACCGCCTCAAGCAGGGCGGCGTGAAGATCCTGGTGGCCACCGACGTCGCCGCGCGCGGCCTGGACGTGGAAGGCCTGGACATGGTGATCAACTTCGATATGCCGCGCAGCGGCGACGAGTATGTGCACCGTATCGGCCGTACCGGGCGTGCCGGCAACGATGGCCTGGCCATCTCGCTGATCTGCCATGGCGACTGGAACCTGATGTCGAGCATCGAGCGCTACCTCAAGCAGTCGTTCGAGCGCCGCACCATCAAGGAAGTCAAAGGCACCTACAGCGGGCCGAAGAAGGTCAAGGCCTCGGGCAAGGCTGTGGGCGTGAAGAAGAAAAAGGTCGACGCCAAGGGCGACAAGAAGAAAACCGGCGCCAAGTCGCCGACCAAGCGCAAGATCGCCAACCGGCCGAAGACCGACAACCTGTCGTTGGTCAGCAAGGACGGCATGGCGCCGCTCAAGCGCCGCAAGCCAGAAGCACCGGCTGCTGAATAAAAAGTGGCGCCATAAAAAACCGGACAATGTCCGGTTTTTTTATGCCCTCAGTTTTTCGCCTTGGCCGCCGTTTCCTTCAGTTCCTTGAGCCGTGCCGGCCAGCAGAGAGTTCAGCTCAATCGCCTCCGGGCCCGTTGAAACTGTCAAATCGGTAATCTGGCACTAAGCCAACTGACAGGCGTCGATCCCTACTCTGCGGTCATTCAATTGACGGGAACGGAATCGGCATGTACTCCAACACTTCTCGACGAACCTTCGTCAAAGGCCTGGCTGCGGCCAGCCTGCTGGGCGGCGCGGGCCTGTGGCGGCCGCCGGGCTGGGCCCTGGCCAGCCCCGGGCCACCGGGNCGGGTGTGCTGGCGGGCAGCGAGTTTGAGCTGTTTATCGGCCAGACCCCGGTCAATATCACCGGTAACGTGCGCACCGCGTTGACGATCAACGGCAGTTTGCCAGGCCCGCTGCTGCGCTGGCGTGAGGGCGATACCGTGACCCTGCGCGTACGCAATCGCCTGGCGGAGCCGACGTCGATCCACTGGCACGGCATTATCCTGCCGGCGAACATGGACGGTGTGCCGGGGCTGAGTTTCAAGGGGATCGAGCCGGGCGGGGTGTATGTCTACCAGTTCAAGGTCAACCAGCACGGCACCTACTGGTATCACAGCCACTCCGGGCTCCAGGAGCAGCAAGGGGTCTACGGCCCGCTGGTGATCGACCCCAAGGAGCCCGAACCCTTCACTTACCAGCGTGACTACGTGGTGATGCTCAGCGACTGGACCGACGAAGATCCCGCCGCCCTGATGAAAACCCTGAAGAAACAGTCCGATTACTACAACCTGCATAAACCCACCGTGGGCGACTTCATCAAGGATGTGGCCGACAAGGGCTGGTCGGCCACGGCTGCCGACCGCCTGATGTGGGCGCAAATGAAGATGAACCCCACGGATCTGGCGGACGTCAGCGGCACCACCTACACCTATTTGATGAACGGCCAGGCCCCTGCGCAAAACTGGACCGGGCTGTTTCGCGCCGGTGAGAAAATCCGCCTGCGCTTTATCAACGGCTCGGCCATGAGCTACTTCGATGTGCGTATTCCAGGCTTGAAGATGACGGTGGTGGCGGCTGATGGCCTGCCGGTGAAACCGGTCAATGTGGATGAGTTACGCATCGCCGTGGCCGAGACGTATGACGTGATCGTCGAGCCAAGCGAGGCGGCCTACACCCTGTTTGCCCAAGCCATGGACCGTACCGGCTATGCACGCGGCACCCTCAGCCGCCAGCCGGGATTGCTGGCGCCGGTTCCAGCGCTGGACCCGCGCCCCTGGTTGACCATGGACGATATGGGGATGGGCGGCATGGACCACGGCGCCATGGGCGATATGCCGGGCATGGACCATGGACAGATGGCCGGGATGGACGGCGGGGCGATGCAAGGCATGTCCGGCATGGATGGCCAGAGCATGGCAGGCATGGACCACAGTGCGATGCCCGGCATGGACCACAGCGCGATGGCGGGGATGTCGATGCAAAGCCATCCGGCCAGCGAAAGCAACAACCCGCTGGTGGACATGCAGGCGATGAGCACCTCGCCCAAGCTCGACGACCCGGGGATTGGCCTGCGAAACAACGGACGCAAGGTCCTGACCTATGCCGACTTGCGCAGCACCTTTGAAGACCCCGATGGCCGCGAGCCCGGCCGTACGATCGAGTTGCACCTGACCGGCCATATGGAGAAGTTCGCCTGGTCCTTCGATGGGGTGAAGTTCTCCGATGCCGAGCCGCTGCGGTTGACGTATGGCGAGCGGGTGCGGCTGGTGCTGGTCAACGACACCATGATGACCCACCCGATTCACCTGCATGGCATGTGGAGCGACCTGGAAGACGAAAACGGCCAGTTCATGGTGCGCAAACACACGATCGACATGCCGCCGGGCTCGCGTCGCAGCTACCGGGTGACGGCCGATGCCCTGGGGCGATGGGCCTTCCACTGCCATCTGCTGTACCACATGGAAATGGGCATGTTCCGTGAAGTCCGGGTGCAAGAGTGAGGAGCCGACCATGAACCATCTATTTCGACCTGTTGCACTGCTGATCGCCACCTGTGCACCGGTGGCGCTGGCCACTGCCCAAACCATGGATCACAGCCAGATGCAGGGCATGGCGCCCGCCAAGCCGGCGGCCATCAGCCACAGTCGCACGCCGATCCCGGTGTTGACCGACGCAGACCGTGCAGCGGTCTACAACGCACCGGGTGGGCACAAGGTGCATGACAGCGGTCTCAACTCGTTGTTTGTCATCAATCAGTTGGAATGGCAGGGCTCCGACGATGGCAATGCCCTGGGGTGGGATGTCAACGGCTGGGTGGGCGGCGATATTGATCGCCTGTGGTTGCGCACCGAGGGCGAGCGCGCCAAGGGCAAGACCGAAAAGGCCGAGGTCCAGGCGTTATGGGGGCATGCCATCAGCCCCTGGTGGGATGTGGTGGCCGGTATGCGCCAGGACTTCAAGCCAGGCGACAGTCAGACGTGGGCGGCCTTCGGCCTGCAAGGCATGGCCCTGTACAACTTTGAAGCCGAGGCCACGCTGTTTGTCGGTGAAGGCGGCCAGAGCGCCGCGCGCCTGGAAGGTGACTACGACATTTTGCTGACCAACCGGCTGGTCTTGCAGCCCACCGCCGAAGCCAACTTCTATGGGAAAAACGACCCCGGGCGCGGGATCGGTTCCGGCCTGGCAGACACCGAGCTCGGGGTGCGGCTGCGCTACGAAATCCGGCGCGAGTTTGCGCCTTATGTCGGCGTGACCTGGAATCGCGCCTACGGCCAGACGGCCGAATACGCCAGGGATGAGGGCGAGGACCGCAACGAGGTGCGCTGGGTCCTGGGTGTACGCCTGTGGTTCTGATGGAACACCACTTTACTAATAACCTGCCGTCATGAGCGGCCAGGAGCCTTGCATGTCTGTGTTTAAAGCGGTTGCGCTGTGTGCTGGACTGTTGATGAGCGTGCCGGTATTGGCACATCCGACGTTGTTGTCTTCATCGCCAGCCGACGGGGCCAAGGGCGCTGCCCCCGCAACCATCGAGCTGCATTTTTCGGAGAACCTGATAACGCAGTTCTCCGGGGCCAAACTGATCATGACCGCGATGCCCGGCATGGCCCATTCGCCCATGCCGGTCAAGGCCAGCGTGTCGGGCGGCAGCGATCCCAAGGTGATGTTGATCAAGCCCACGGCGCCGCTGCCGGTCGGGACCTACAGGGTGGACTGGCGTGCGGTGTCGTCGGATACCCATCCCATCACCGGTAATGTGGTGTTCAGCGTCCAGCCATGAGTGACTTACTGGGTATCGCCTTGCGGTTTGCGTTGTACCTGGACCTGATGCTGCTGTTTGGCTTGGGGTTGTTTGCTCTGTATGGCTTGAAGGCGTCGGAACGAGTGTCCGGTGTGGTCTTGAATATCAAGGGCTGGCTGGCCGGCACGGCCATCCTGGGTGTGCTGCTTTCAATGGCTTCGTTGCTGGTGATGACGCGGGCCATGAGCGGCGAGCAAGCGTGGCAGGCCCTTGGGCCGCATGTGCAGATGATGCTGTGGCAGACCGAGCTGGGCTTGACCTGGATGCTGCGTATCGGGGCGTTGTTGATCGCGGTGCTGGCTGTTATGACCGGTGCGGCATGGCCCACCGGCAGTCTATGGCTGGCGACCTGGGCCGCCGGGGTCGCCCTGGCGACACTGGCCTGGGCCGGTCACGGCGCGATGAGTGACGGGGCGCTGCGCGTCTGGCACTTGATGGCCGACAGCGCACACCTGTTGGCGGCCGGCGCCTGGTTCGGGGCATTGGCGGCGTTTGGGTTGCTGTTGCTGCCTGGGAACACGCAGGACATTGCGCCAGTGAGGAGCCTGGCCAGGGCGCTGACCGGTTTTGAGGTGGTCGGCGCGGTGCTGGTGGCGGTGTTGATAGTCACTGGCGTGGTGAATTACCTGTTGGTGGTCGGGGCGACGCTGGACGGGATTACCCAGAGCACCTACGGCATTTTATTCAGCCTGAAACTGGCGTTGTTTGGGGTGATGTTGGCCATGGCGGCACTCAACCGCTTCCATCTGAGCCCGCTTCTGCTGCGGGCGGTGGAGACCGGCGAGCAGGCAATGGCCTGTCGTGCCCTGCGCCGCAGTTTGAGCCTGGAGTTTGGCGCGGTGCTGCTGATCCTGGGGTTGGTGGCAGGGCTGGGGACATTGGGCCCGATGTCGTCCGACTAGGCTGCGCGGCCCTTGAGGCACTTGAGGGACTGGAAATCGCTGCGCACCTTATCGATTCTCTGCACCAGCTTCTGGCGTTGCTGCGCCGTGCTTTGGGCCATCACGTCCACCAGCAGGCTACGGGCCGCGGCTTCGGTCTGGGCATAGGCCTGGCGATAGTCCGCGGTCCACAGGCTTTCACGGTCTACCAGCAGTTGCTCCATCTTGCGTGGGAAATCGTTGCTGGCCCGTTGCTGGACCGCCGCGATGAACTGCGCCTGCCACTGGGCGCGGTTGCCGATCCATTGCTGGTTCTGCGCGCCGAGGGCGGTGGACCAGGCCAGCACCCGCGCTTGCTGGCTGGCGCTTAACGGGCCCAACCAGGTATCCAGGCGTTTGCTCATGCGCGTGCTGCGGTCCTTGATCTGTTGCTCCAGGGGCGGCTTGAGGTATTCGTCCTGGCGTTTGCGCAGGTCCTTGGCCAGCGCTGCCTCCATCTCGCGCACCTGCTGCTCATCCAGCCCGCGCAGCAGTTCGATGGCCGATGGGGTGATTTGCCGGGCGACGTCGGCGATTGCCTGCTTGGCTTCGAGGGTGCGGGTTTGCAGGGCGACATCGCTGACTTGCTGGTGGACGACCATCTGTTGCAGGCGGTCGAGCCAGTCCAGGTAGCCGGGCAACTGGGTGGTGCAGTGCCAGGCGAGGTGTTCCTTGAGGGTGTCGTTGAACCAGCTTTTCTGCCCGGCATTCATGTCCAGGTAGTCGTTGAGGGTCCAGGGGATGATCACGTCGAGGTTGCGGTAGGCCAGGCCCACGCGGTTGCAACCGGCAAGCAGGAGGCTCAGGACCAGCAAGGCCACCAGGATTCTTAACCGACGCAGCATGGGCGAGTCCTTGCGCAGACCAGGGATGTTTATCTGAACCCGTTGGGGGCGTGACAGTTCAGCCCATCAATAAAACGACCGCTCGGCCTTCAGGGTCAACAGGCCATCGCATTGCGAATTGTGTCCAGAGTAGGCCGAACAGTCGCTGCCGCTGAGGCTGGAGTCGCTGTAGATCAGGTCCAGGTCCATGCCCATCCACGGTCGGGAGAATTTCACCGACCAATCGCTGAAGCCACGGATCGAGCCGCCCTCCACCGAGGCCGGGGCGCCTAACTGATGAGTGGTGTACTTCATGCTCACGCCAATGCCAAACGGTTGGGTGCCGCCCAGGTCGGCAAACAGGGTGCTGTCGCGGCGGTCGGGGTCGTTGCCCAGTGACACGCCAAACCGATTGCCCAGTAGGTTCAAGCCGCCGTAGAACGCCTGGCTGTCGAGGGGGCTCAGCTTGGGGTAGCTGTAGTGGATCATCCCCAGTTCATAGCCCAGGGTCTGGTCGAACGGGCGCTTGAACCCCATATAGGAGTCGACTTCCAGGTTGTTGGCAGGCGACAGGCCCATGCTCGGTGAAAACTGGCCGAAATACAGGCCGCTGGCGTGGGTGAGGTCGAGCCCGCCGTGGAATGCATTGCTGCCCGGGGCAGTGGGTTTGACCAGGCCCTGGGCCATGCTGCGGCTGGGCGTGGTGCCCAGCTTCAAGTCGAAATCGCCCAGTTCACGCTGGAAAACCTGCGCTTGGGCGAGGGGGCTGGCGAGCAGGGCACTGACCAGGAAAATGCAGGTTTTGAGCATGCATCACTCCATGAAAAGCGAGGAGCAGTAACCGAAGGAATCGGGCAAACGCCCGGTCTAGACGTGTGCAAGCATACCGGCGAAAGCCAGGAATTGAGGCCCGTTCGTCGATTGGCGTGGTTGAATGTGTGTCGGGGGGATGTTGCTGGCTCTAGTCCTAGCGCCTTGATAGGCAAGGCGCTTAGGGACCAGGTGGGGTGCGTAGGCGGCTTTGCGCGCTTACTTCTTACCCAGGGTGATCTGCTTGGACGGGCCGAAGGTCTGGCCGCTCACGCCCTTGGCGATCTGCTGGATTTCACCGCCGGACTTGAGGAACGCGGCGATTTGGTTGTTGATCGATTCGCTGGTTTCAACGGCGGGAGCTGGCTTTGCTTTGCTGTTGGATGCTTTTACGCGCATGGCGGCCACTAACCTGTAGAAAATTAACTTGGCCAGGCATCGTACATGAAATGCTTGACAATTGCTTGGTAAATATCTCCCAGGAATAAGCGGCGCGATTATAAACGCCCGAAGTTGGTCTTTGGTCGAGCCCCTAACTCGCTGTTTTAAATAGAAACCCATGGGTAAAAATAGCCCCTGGCCATCGCGGCACGGCAGGGGCTCGACCTGACGAGCGGAGCAATTGCCGACCACTGCCCGGCAAACCCGCGTTTTTTCAGGGTTGCGCGCCCGGACACGGGACCGCCGCCTTCAACTCGGGTAGAATGCCGCCCACGCAATGAGGGTATTGGAAATGGCTTTAGTCGGGCGCTACAACAGTTTGCAAGTGGTTAAACACACTAACTTTGGTTTGTATCTGGACGGTGAGCAAGAAGGCGAAATCCTTTTGCCCAATCGTTATATTCCCAAAGATATTCCCAGTGAAGATGAAGACTGGCTTAACGTTTTTATTTATCTGGACAGCGATGACAAACTTATCGCCACCACTGAAAAACCAAAAGTGCAGGTGGGCGAGTTTGCCAGCCTGAAAGTGGTTGAAGTCAACAGCATCGGGGTCTTCCTCGACTGGGGCCTGCCCAAGGACCTGCTGCTGCCTTACTCCGAGGAAAAGCGCCAACTGACCGCCGGTGAGTACTGTGTGGTGCACGTCTACCTCGACAAACACACCAAACGCATCACCGCCACGGCACGCCTGGACCGTTACCTGGACAAGACGCCAGCCAACTACACCGTGGGCCAGGAAGTCGACCTGCTGGTTGCCGAAGCCACCGACATGGGGTTCAAGGCAATCATCAATAACAAGCACTGGGGCCTGATCCACAAGAACGAAGTGTTCAAGTTCCTGCGTCCGGGCAAGGAAGAGAAGGGGTTCATCAAGGAAATCCGCGCCGACGGCAATATCAGCCTGAGCCTGCAACCGGTCGGCGAGCAAGCGGCGTCCAGCCTGAACTCGAAGATCCTCGCCAAGTTGCGGGAAAACAACGGCAGCTTGCCGGTCAGCGACAAGAGCGACCCGAGCGTGATCAGCAACTTGTTTGGCGTGAGCAAGGGTAACTTCAAGAAGGCTATTGGTGCGCTGTACAAGCAGGGTCAGATCGTGATTCATGCCGACCGCATTGAACTGAGCTGATTGCCCCTTGCCGTAAGCCCGCTACTATCGGACTGCATGTCGATTGTTGCCCATGCCCCCTGGCTGATGTGGCGCAAAGGCAGGCTTGGGGCTAATCTCAATGCATGGATTGAGCGGCAGCAAGCGGGCAAGGCGCGGCCTGTACAAGAGGCCCGGGCGCTTGCCTGACCGCCCCGTCAGGATTTGTATCAATTCAGTAATGGTTCGTTGCGGTTTCAGGCAAGCATTACGTGGGACTTAGTACTACTATCTGTAGGAAGCAGCCACAGAATTCCAGCTGCTCGGCACTACCCTCAAAGGGGGCACCATGAAAGAGAAACTGCAAAACTGGCTGCACGACCTCGGCGTCGCACTCGGCTTGATCGAGCCACCACTGCAACCGGTGCCTATCCGCACCGATGACGAACAGCGCCGCCCGCGTCGCAGGTAAGCCTGGAAAAGCGCTCAGGCATTGGTGTTTGGGCGCGATTGCTCGTCATACTGTCCCGGGAACACGGTAGGTGGGCGCGCTTGTATGTGATGGCTGCGCACCAGTCGAAGACCCGGTTTCTAAATTAAGTTGCGCTCGCTTTGTCTGACCCTGGAAGTATTCTGGTCGGACGTTTCCTTTTGTCTGCTCCCCCGACCTTTTTCGTATTTGGACGCTTTATATTCCTGCTCTCTTCAAGGAAGGAAGACAGGGCTATGTCGTTTGTTAACAGTGATGGAATGCTGGTTTCCGACAAAGTGGTACTGCGTCGGTTTTACGCGATTGAACATGGGGATTTGCAGACGGTACATGCTTTAGTTGTCCACCAGACGGATGCACCTACGGCGCAACATACGTTCAACGGCTACCTCGCCAAAGGCAGCGGTGCGCACTTTCTGATTGATAAAAATGGCTTTATTTACCAAACGGCCAGCTTGAAGAAACGCTGCTACCACGTTGGAAAGCTCATTCGCTCGAAGTGTCTGGCAATTGATAAGAAATCATGTGACAGCGCTCAGATGGCCCGCATTCAAGCGTTATCGTGGACTGCGCAGATCAAGGCGTTGGACGCACATGAGCGAGCAAAAAGCTACCCTGAACGCTATCCTGTGAACTCCGACTCTATTGGCATCGAATTGGTGGGCAAACACTTGGATACCTCTCGGTATGAGACCGTTACCCTCGTGCAAAACCAATCCCTTCAATGGCTCGTCAACGAGTTATATGTTCATTTCAACCTGTCCTCGGGTGATGTCTACAGGCACCCGCAGATATCCTATAAAAACCCGGGTGAAGCCAGTAGTGCGGTGTGGGAATGATAACCATCAAAGCGTGGCCGATAGGTGCATTACTGGTTCTTGCGGGATGTACGGATCTGCACGCCCCCAACCTTGAAAATATTGTTATCTCAAGCTTCCAATCCCAGGAGCCCGAGAGTTGCCGGTCTTCTGACGTGCCCCTCGACCCAAGCCATGTGCAGGCGTTTTTCCAACGGGCGTCGAAGATTGATAGCCGCACCCTGCATGACCGTTACGAGTGGGCGCCTTGTTATCTGGAGGGCAACCTGAAGTACAACGGGCATATATGTACATGGCAGGTGAGGGCGGGAGCCACTGGGGTCATCCGGTGTTCGGCGGCAGAGCAGTACTTTGCTTGTGACGAGTGCGGTGACCTGTTTGAAAGCCCTGGGAGTTAAACAAAAAACGGATGCGACGCCCCCCGTCGCACCCGCTCAAGCAAGCTTGACTCAAGCCACGTCGGCCGCCGTGGCCTCTGGCCGCCGCGACAGCACACTCACCAGCACAAAACTCACCACACTCACGCCCAGGCTGTAGTAGATCGGGGTGTTGGCCTCCAAACCATCCTTGATCATAAACACCAGGGACGTGACAAACCCCAATGCCATGGCGCTGATCGCGCCCGAGGTGGTGGCGCGTTTCCAGTAGATCGCCCCGATCAATGGGATCAGCATGCCGCCGACCAGCAGGTTGTAGGCCAGGGTCAAGGCGCTGATCACATCGGTGACCACCAGGGCGATACCCAGTACAGCGATGCCGGTCAGCAGGGTGAACAGGCGGTTGATGTTCAGGCTCGACTGCTTGCCGCCGCGCAGGCGTGGCAGCAGGTCTTCGGTCAGCACGGTAGAGGCGGCGAGCAGGCCGGCGCTGGCGGTGGACATCATGGCCGCCAGCGCCGCCGCGATCACCAGGCCACGCAAGCCGTCGGGCAACGACAGTTTGACGATGGCGGCGAAGGCGTTGTTGACGTTGTCCAGGTCCGGGATCAGCACATGAGCGGCCATACCGATCAGGGCACAGGCCAGGCCGTAGAGGATGCAGTAGAACCCGGCGAAGGTCCCCGCATACTGGGCGACCTTTGCGTCACGGGCGGTAAACACCCGTTGCCAGATGTCCTGGCCGATCAGGATGCCGAAAAAGTAGATCATGAAGTAGGTGATGATGGTGTCCCAGCCGATGCTGGTAAAGCTGAAACTGGCTGCCGGCAGCTTGGCCACCAGTTCATCCCAGCCACCCACGCGGTACAGGCAGATCGGCAGCAGGATAAACATCAGGCCGACGGTCTTGATCACGAACTGCACGATATCGGTCAAGGTCAGCGACCACATGCCACCGATGGTCGAATACACCAGCACCACGCCACCGCCCAGCAGGATGGCGGCCCAGAACGGCAGGTCGAACATCACTTGCAGTACGGTGCCGATCCCCAGGATCGAGGTCACCGCCAGCATCAGCGCATAGGCCAGCATGATCAGCCCGCTGGCCTGGCGGGCCGTGGGGTTGTAGCGTTGCTCCAGGACCTGGGTCACGGTGAAAATTTTCAGCTTGAGCAAGGGTTTGGCGAGAAACAGGTTCAGCGCAATGATCCCCGTGCCCAGCGCTGCGCAGAGCCAGAAACCGGAAATGCCATGTACATAACCCAGGCGCACGCTGCCCACCGTGGACGCGCCGCCCAGTACCGTCGCGGCCATGGTGCCCATGTACAGGGTCGGCCCCAGGTTGCGCCCGGCGACCAGATAGTCTTCATGGGTCTTGGCGCGGCGCATGCCGAAATAGCCGAGCACGAGCATGCCGGCGGCGTAGATAAATACGATGAATAGATCCAGGGCCATGGTGGCGCTCTCCAGTTATTGTTTTTATTGACTGATCAGGTGGCGCACTACATCAACGGTGCGTGACGCCAGGCAGCACGCAGAGCATTTCGTACAGCAGGTTGGCACCCAGCAACGAGGTATTGCCGGTGGTGTCGTAGGGCGGCGAAACTTCCACCAGGTCACAACCAATCAGCTCCAGGCCCTGGCAGCCACGGATGATCTCGATCGCCTGGATGGTGGTCAGCCCGCCGATTTCCGGGGTGCCGGTGCCGGGCGCCCAGGCTGGGTCGATGCCGTCGATGTCGAAACTCAGGTACACCGGGCCGCCGCCAACCTTTTCCCGCACTTCGGCCATCAACGGCGCGAGGGAGTGGTGCCAGCACTCTTCGGCCTGGACCACGCGGAACCCCTGTTTGCGGCTCCAGTTGAAGTCTTCGGCGGTATAGCCCTGGGCGCGCAGGCCGATTTGCACCACGCGGTCGCAATCGAGCAGGCCCTCTTCGACGGCCCGGCGGAAGGTGGTGCCGTGGGCGATTTTCTCGCCGAACATATGGTCGTTGACGTCGGCATGGGCATCGATATGCACCAGCCCGACCTTACCGTGCTTCTTGTGGATCGCCCGCAGGATCGGCAGGGTGATGGTGTGGTCGCCGCCCAGGGTCAGCGGGATCACATCGTGCTTGAGGATTTCATCGTAGGATTCTTCGATGATGCGCACGGCGTCCAGCAGGTTGAAGGTGTTGATCGCCACATCGCCGATATCGGCCACCGACAGCGAGTCGAACGGCGCGGCGCCGGTGGCCATGTTGTAGGGGCGGATCATCACCGACTCGGCACGGATTTCACGCGGCCCGAAGCGGGTGCCGGCGCGCAGCGAGGTGCCGATATCCAGGGGCACGCCGACAAAGGCCGCATCCAGGCCGGCGGCGGTTTGCAGGTGGGGCAGGCGCATCATCGTGGCGATGCCGGCAAAGCGCGGCATTTCGTTGCCGCCCAGTGGTTGGTGAAAAATCTTGTCCACGGCAGTGCCTCATCGTTGTTGTGGTTATCAGAGGCCGATTCTGCGAAATGCCAGGCAAGGGAAGAATCGCTGTGGGGAAATACTTAGTTCAGATTTTTCTGAACTAATGCCTGGGGTAGACTCCACACGACCTGTCAGCTGATTTTTTGCCTGGAGCGCCCATGGCTAATGCCTTGCCCGACCTGAAACTGCTGCGCATCTTCGCAAGCGTGGTGCGCCACCAAGGGTTTGCCAGTGCCCAGCACGAGCTCAACCTGTCGACCTCGGCCATCAGCACTTATATGAGCCAATTGGAAGGCGCGTTGGGCCTGGTGCTGTGCCATCGCGGGCGTGGCGGCTTCAGCCTGACCAGCAAGGGTGAGTTGTTTCACCAGGAAACCTTGCGCCTGCTGGGCGAACTGGAGGGCTTCGAGCAATACGCGGCGGCGCTCAAGGGCGAACTGCGTGGCACGCTCAAACTGGGCGTGCTTGATTCGACTGTCAGCGACAAGGCCCTGCCATTCGCCGAAGTCATCGGCGCCTATAGCCTTGAGCACCCGGCGGTGCATTTGCACTTGTCGGTGATGAGCCCCTACGAACTGCAACTGGGGGTGCAGGACAATCGCCTGGACCTGGCCATCGGTGCCTTCTCCAACCGCATGAGCGGCTTGCTCTACATGCCGCTGTACCGCGAACAGCACTGGCTCTATTGCAGCTCGCGCCACCCGCTGTTCAGCGAGCGGCGCATCCCGGAACCGGTGATTACCCAGCAACGCATGGTCGGGCGCGGTTACTGGAGCCAGGCGGAACTGGCGCGCCACGGCTTCAAACACAGCGCCGCCACCGTGGAAAGCATGGAGGCGCAGTTGATCCTGGTGCTGTCCGGCGCCTACATCGGCTACTTGCCCGAACACTACGCCCAGGCCTGGGTCGACAAAGGTGACTTGCGGGTGCTATTGCCGGCGACCTTTGGCTACCAGGCGCCGTTTTCGCTGATCATGCGCCGTGGGCGCAGCCGCGAGCCGTTGATCCAGACCTTCCGCGATTTACTCAAAGCACAGCTCAATCAGGCCTGAATATGTCCAGACCCCAATGCCCCCGCTGCCTGCGGCCAACCACCCACTGCCTGTGTGCCCTGATCCCGCGCCTGGACAGCCGCACCCGGGTGTTGCTGTTGCAGCATCCCAGCGAGGTCAACCATGCACTCAATACCGCGCGCCTGGCTGCGCTGGGCCTGATGAATGCGCAACTGGTGGTAGGTGAAGTCTTCGAGGACTTGCCCACCTTGCTCAACCCGCCGGGGTATCAGGCGCGGCTGCTGTTTCCCGCCGAAGATGCGCAACCGCTGCAGGCCTACAGCCCATCGGACGAACCCTTGTTGTTGGTAGTGCCCGACGGCACCTGGCGCAAGGCGCGCAAGCTGCTGCACCTCAACCCGCTGCTGGCGGCGTTGCCCCGGGTGACGCTGGCGGCGGGCGCGGTGTCTCGCTACCGGCTGCGCAAGGCGCCGGGGCCGGGGGCTTTATCGACAGTAGAGGCGATTGTGCAGGCGTTGCAGGTGCTGGAGGCGCCGCAGTCATTCGAGCCGTTGTTGCGGCCGTTCGAGGCGTTGATCGAGGGGCAGATTGCGGCGATGGGGGAGGCGGTTTTTCAGCGTAATCATGGGGGTGATTAGCCGGTTCACCGAGGTCCAGCTCCCCCATTGACCGCGCCGCTCAAGACATGTGCGGTCGATGTGGGAGCCGGCTTGCCGGCGATGGCGCCCGCCCAAACACTGCTAACGCTCACGCATCGCCTCCGTCCGTGCCTTCAATACCGGTTTGAGCAAGTAATCCAACACGCTTTTCTCCCCGGTAATAATATCCACCGTCGCCACCATCCCCGGGATGATCAGCAGCGGTTTTTTCTCCCCGCCCAGATGGTTCTTATCGGTGCGCACCTGGATCAGGTAGAAGCTGTTGCCCTTGTCGTCAGTAATCGTATCGGCGCCGATCAGCTCCAGTTTCGCCGCCAGCCCGCCGTAGATCGTGTAGTCATAGGCACTGAACTTGACCATCGCCTTTTGCCCCGGATGCAAGAACGCCACGTCCTGGGGGCGCACCTTGGCTTCGATCAGCAGGTTGTCTTCCAGCGGAACGATTTCCACCATGTCGCTGCCCGGCTGGACCACGCCGCCGATGGTGTTGACCTTCAATTGCTTGATCACCCCGTGCACCGGCGAGACCACGGTGGTGCGGCTGACGCGGTCGTCGATGGCGATGCTCGAGGCGGTGATTTTTGACAGGTCGGTGCGTTTTTCGTTGAGTTCCTTGGCCGCTTCCGAGCGGAAGCTTTGCACCGACTCGTCGATTTTGCTCTTGATCTCATTGATCGCCGATTCCGCCCGGGGGATCGCCAGGGTGGTGGCGTTCAGCGAGCCACGGATCTCCACGGCGCTGCGTTTGAGGCGCAGGATTTCCACCGGCGACACCGCGCCGGTGCCCACCAGCGGCGCCGACATGTTCATCTCTTGTTGCAGCAGCGCCAGGCTGGAGCTGAATTGGCCCTGCTTGGAACGGAACTCCGCCAGCTCCTGGGTTTTCTGCCGCAATTGTTCACTCAAGGTCCGTTGCTCGCTGCTCAAGCGCCGCTGGCGTTGTTCAAACAGCGAGCGTTCGTCCTCGGCCACTTGCGGGGCCTTGGCGATCACTTCATCGGACAGTTTGAACGGCCGCCCCTCGGCCTCGGCCGACAGGCGTTCGACCTGGGCGGTGAGGGCATACCGGTCGACTTCGCTTTCGCCCTTGTTCGAGCGGAACCGTGTGTCGTCCAGTTGCAGCAGTTTGTCGCCCTTGTCCACCATCTGCCCTTCGCGCACGTAGATCTGGGTGACGATGCCGCCTTCCAGGTTCTGGATCACTTGCACCTTGCTCGACGGGATGGCCTTGCCTTCGCCCATGGTCACTTCATCGAGCACGGCAAAGTTGGCCCACAGCAGGGCGCAGATGATCAGGCCGGCGGTCAGCCACACGATAATCCGTGAACGGCGCGGCGAGTCCTGCAGCGCAGCGCCCGCCAGTTCGGGCATGAATTCGCTGTCGGCGGTTTTGCCAAAACTCTTGAAATAGCCCGGTGACGCGGGAGTGCCTGACATGGTGGGGCTCCTAGACGGCGGCCGAGCCGACACGGCCCTTGCGCAGAGCATCGATCACACTTTCTTTGGGACCGTCGGCCACGATGCGGCCGTTGTCCAGCACGATCAGGCGGTCGACCAGGCTGAGCATCGAGGTGCGGTGCGTGACCAGCAGTAATGTCTTGCCCCTGACCCATAGCTCCAGGCGCTGGCGCAGGGTTTCTTCGCTGCTGTTGTCCATGGCGCTGGTGGGTTCGTCCAGCAGCAGGATCGTCGGGTCGAGCAGCAGCGCGCGGGCCAGCAACACCGCCTGGCGCTGGCCGCCGGACAGCAACTGCCCGCGCTCGCCCACCGGCCGGTCGAAGCCTTGGGGGTGCTGGCGGGCCAGTTCGCTGACGCCAGTCAGTTCGGCCACTTCGAGCATCCGCGCATCGCTGATATAGCGCGCGCCCAGGGTCAGGTTATCGCGCAGGCTGCCGGCCAACAGCGGCAGATCATGGGCCACATAACCCACTTGCTGGCGCAGGTCGGCCACATCCAATTGGCGCAGGTCGAGGCCATCGAGCAGCAGCTGGCCTTCTTCTGGCGCGTAAAAGCCCATCACCAGCCGGCCCAGGGTGCTTTTGCCCGAGCCGCTGCGGCCGATAATCCCCACGCGCTCGCCGGCCTTGAGCTGGAAACTGACCTGGCTCAGGGCTGGGGCGTTTTGCCCGGCGTAGCGGAAGGTGACCTGGCTGACTTCCAGGGCGCCGCTCAGTTGTGTGCGTTCCAGTGGGCGCTGCTGCGGGTCGCGCTCCTGGGGCAGGGCCATCAGCGCATCGGTGCTGCGCATGGTCAATTGCGCCTGCTGGTAGCGGGTGATCAACCCGGCGATCTGCCCCAGCGGCGCCAACACCCGGCTGCCGAGCATGTAGGTGGCCACCAGCGCGCCGACACTGAGGCTGCCGGCGATGATGCTGTACACCCCGGCGACAATCGTGGCCATCCCGGAAAACTGCTGGATGAACAGCGTGCCATTGGTGGCCAGCGCCGAGAGGTTGCGCGCATGGCTGTCGAGGCGGGTGAGGGCGCCATGGGTGCTTTCCCACTGGTGCTGGCGCTCGCTTTCGGCGCTGCAGGCCTTGAGGGTTTCCAGGCCGCTGAGGGTTTCGATCAATAGCGCCTGGCGTTCGGCGCCCAGGCTCAGGCTTTTTTGCACGGTGTCGCGCAGGCGCGCCTGGATCAGCATCGCAAAGCCGATGGTCAGCGGGAACGCACACAAAGGGATGATCACCAGCCAGCCGCCGAGCAGGCCGATCACCACCAGCATCAGCACGGCGAAGGGCAGGTCGATCAGGCTGGTGAGGGTCACGGCGGTGAGGAATTCGCGCAGGCCCTGGAAGTCATGGATGCTCTGGGCAAAACCGCCGATGGTCGCGGGGCGCGCCTTCATCGACATACCGGTGATGCGCTCGAACAGGGTCGCTGACAGGATCACGTCGGTCTTCTTGCCGGCGGTGTCCAGCAGATGGGCGCGCACCACCCGCAGCACCAGCTCGAAGCCCGTGCCGATCAGCAGGCCGATCACCAGTACCCACAAGGTCGAGGTGGCCTGGTTCGGCACCACGCGGTCGTAGGTCTGCATGACGAACAGCGGCACCATCAGGCCCAGCAGGTTGATCAGCAAACTGGCGAGAATCGCGTCGCTGTATAGCCAGCGCGACAGTTTCAGGGTATCGCGAAACCACGCCTCGACCCGCGGCACCAGCGGCGCACGCAGGTCTTCGATCTCGTGGCGGGGCCGGGCGAATAGGGCCTGGCCGCTGTAGGCCGCTTCGAGCTCCTCGCGGCTGACCCACTGTTCGCCGCCTTCGGCTTCGCTGGGCAGGATCAGCGCCTGGCCATCCTCGCCCCAGCGCCGCAGCACCGCGCAGCGGCCGGCGTTGAGCAGCAGCAGTACCGGCAGGTTCAGCGCCGAGATGGCCTTTAAGTCTCGGCGCAACACCCGCGCCTGCAAGCTGGCCCGGGCCGCCGCCCGTGGCAGTAAGTCCAGGCCCAGGCGTTGCTCTGCCAAGGGCAGGCCGGCGCTCAGGCTGGAACGGCTGACGGTACGGCCGTGCAGCTTGCACAGGATCAGCAGGCCGTCGAGCAATGGGTCATCAAAGCTCTGGCGCGGGTCGACACCCGGGTTCAGCGGTTCCATCTGGCTCACGGCGATCGGCTCCAGGTCGTGGCTACTTCAGGTCAGGCAGGTGGGCTTCGCTTTTGACTTCCGACTGGGCAATGGCTTCGGCCGGCACCACCACGCGCTCCTTGTTCAGCAGCTCGCCCATGTTGGCCAGCACGCGGTACATGGAGAACTCTTCGGTGTAGCGCACTTCGGTGTAGCGGCGGTTGGCGTTGTACAGCTCGTTTTCACTGTCCAAAAGGTCCAGCAGGGTGCGTTGGCCCAGGCCGAACTGGTCCTGGTAGGCCGCACGTACGCGTTGGGTGGTCTCGGCGTATTCGCGGGCGGTGGGGGTCTGGATGCGCGCGTTGTCCATGGCGTGCCAGGCCAGGTTGAGGTTCTCGTTGAGCATGCGCAGGGCGTTGTTGCGGATGTCCATGGCCTGGTTGATCTTGTGCGAGTCCGACGCCAGGCGGGCCTTGTCGCTGCCGCCACGGAACAGGTTGTAGTTCATTACCACACCCACCCGCCATTCGTTGTCGTGGCCCAGGTCGCCCTGCACATTGTTATTGGCACCCACCGCCGCCTCGGCATCGAAGCGTGGATAGAACGGCGACTTGGCCACTTCGTATTGGCTCTCGGCGGCCATCACATCGGACTGGGCCGACTTCAGATAGGGGTTGTTCTCCAGCATGCTGCGCCGGGCCCCGAGTTGGTCGCTGGGCAGCTCGCCCTTGATCGAGGCCGGGCTTTCCAGTTCGTCCGGCATGCGCCCGACCACGCTGTAGAAGTTCGATTCGGCGTCTTGCAGGTCGACCATGGCGGTCTGGTAGTTGTTATCTGCCAGGGCCCGACGGGCGGTGGACTGGTCGCGGTCGGCGGTGCTGCCGATGCCGCGCTCGGTGCGCAGGCCGATCTGGTCGGTGACGCGCAGGTGCGCCTGCAGGTTGTTCTTGGCCAGGGTCAGCAGGTCGCGGCGCTTGAGCACTTCCAGGTACACCTCGACGGTGCGCAGGGCCAGGCTTTCGGCGGTGCCACGGGTGTAGTAGGCACGGGAGTTGACCACCGCCCCGGTGCGCTGCACTTCGTTGGAGGTGTTGAAACCGTCGAACAGCATCTGGCGCAGGCGCAGTTCCGACTGGGTGTAGTTGTCGGTCTCGGTGTGGTGGTTGCCGCCCCGGGCGCGGGTGCTGCTGTTGTCGCTGTAGCCGCGGCCGTAGGCGGCATTGAGATCGAGGCTGGGGTAGAAGCCGCCCTTGGCGACTTTCACCTCTTCATCGGCCGAAAGCCGGCTGTTACGGCTGGCATTGAGTTCCGGGTGAGTGTCCAGCGTGCTTTGGATCGCTTGGGTCAACGACATCGCTTGGGTATTGGCGCATGCCATGGCGATCAGAATCGCGCTGCAGAGGGGGGTCAAGACGCGCATGGGTACTTCTCCCTGTAGTCAGTGTTACTGGTCTGTCGCCATTTATTTGACGAATTTATGGGGTCAAACCGTCTCAGGCTTGTAACAACAGAGCTAAGAACATTTGCGAGAGGAGCTAAGAAGGATTTCTCATAATATTTATGTCCAAAAAAACTTATGCGTTCGGCGCGAAGCAATACATTGTTCAAAGCGTAAGCCTTGAGTTATGTGCGCTTTGGCGCGTTTTGCGGCTCGGGGAAAGTTCAATCGCAAGTGCAGGCGGAGGAAGGGGGAGCGGAAAAAAGGGGAATTTACAGGTGACGGTTTTTTGTCGCTTGCCCCCTTGGGAGGCTCTCTGCAACCGGGTCGAGGCGTGGATGGGTAACTGATTTGAATCGGTTTTGTGCCACGTTCAATGACCGGCCGGGCATCTGATCCACTGCACTTGTGCACGTAACCGAGGTGCCGACTACTGGGGTCGGACAGGGAGATAAGCACATGGCCAAGTTAGTTGGTGTTGTCAGCAAGGTGGTTGGGGAAGTCTTTGCCGTGGCCGGGGATGGCAGCCGCCGTAGCCTGATCGAAGGCGACCGACTGTTTGCCGGCGAGCAACTGCAGACCGGCGCAGCCGGTGCGGTGGCGGTGCAATTGACCAACGGCCAGGAGCTGACCTTGGGGCGCGACAGCAGCCTGGGTCTTTCCCCGCAACTGCTGGCCGGCCAGGCGCCGCAGATTCATGCCTCGGAAGATCTCGCAGCGAGCCAGGCGCAGTTGACCGATGTGCAGCAACTGCAAAAAGCCATTGCCGCAGGGGCCGACCCGACCCAGACCGCCGAAGCCACGGCCGCCGGCCAGGCCGGCAGCACGGCGGCGGGTGAATTGGGCGGTGGGCACTCCTTTGTGCTGCTGACTGAAGTCGCCGGGCGGGTGGAGCCGGTCATCGGCTTTCCCACGGCAGGGTTTGGCGCGATTCCTGAGTTTCCGTTGTTCCAGGTCGCCGGCCAGCCCGATACCGGCAACGACCAGCCCGTGGTGGTGCCCCCCGACAACCCGGTGAGCCTGGGCGGGCTGGAGGTCGAAGGCGGCGAACTGACGCTCAACGAGGCCCATCTTGCCCAAGGTTCGGCCAGCAACCCGGTGGCACTGCTGCAAAGCGGCACCTTCAACGTCTCGGCGCCCGATGGCCTGCAAAGCCTGACGGTGGGCGGCATCAACGTGGTCAGCGGCGGGGTGGCCAGCAGCTTCCCGCAAAGCATTACCACCGGGTTGGGCAATACCTTGAGTATTACCGGGTATAACGCGGCCACCGGGGTGATCAGCTACAGCTACACATTGACGGGCAATGAGGCCCATCCATCGGGTGCCGGCACCAACAGCCTCGGCGAAAACTTTGCGGTGGTTGCCACCGATAGCGACAACGATACCGCCACGGGTTCGCTGGATATCACGGTTATCGACGATGTCCCCAAGGCGGTGGATGACAGCCATGAAGGCAGCGCATCGGAAAACCTGCTGACCCTTGTCGGCAACGTCCTGGACAACGACACCCAGGGCGCCGACCGCGTCGCCAGTGGCCCGATCACCGGTGGTACGTTCACCGGCCAATACGGCACCCTGGTGCTGGCGGCCGATGGCAGCTACACCTACACGCTGAATTCCGCCGACCCTGACTTTGTCGCGCTGCACGGCGGCGGCAATGGCAGCGAAACCTTCACCTACACCCTGACCGACGCCGATGGCGACAGCAGCACCGCCAACCTGGTGCTGCACATGCACAACAACGACGACCCGGTGGTGATCGGTGGCATCAGCGTGAATGGTGCCGACCTGACCCTCTATGAAAAAAACCTGGTGGACGGCAGCAGCCCCGACGCTGGCGCACTGACTCGCACCGGCAGCCTGAGCGTGTCGGCCGTGGACGGTTTGCAGAACCTGTCCGTGGGCGGTATCAGCGTGATGTCCGGCGGTGTTGTCGTCGGCTTCCCGCAATCGATCGCCACCGGCCTGGGCAATACCCTGACCATCACCGGCTTTGACCCGGCCACCGGGGTGGTCAGCTACAGCTACACTCTGACCGGCACCGAGGCGCATCCCGCGGCGGGCGGGGTAAATGCGCTGACCGAAAGCTTCAATGTGATCGCCAGCGATACCAACAACAGCACGGCTACTGGCACGCTGCATATCAGCGTGGTGGACGATGTTCCGGCAGCCGCCGATGACAGCAATGGGCAAGTGGCGTCTGAAAGCTTGCTGACCCTGAGCGGCACGGTGTTGGCCAATGATGTGCAAGGTGCGGATCGGGTGGTATCCGGGTCGGTCACGCCGAACACCCTCGTCGGCACCTACGGCACCCTGCAACTGTTCGCCGATGGTAGCTACATCTACACCCTGGACAAGACCGACCCACAATTTGTCGCCCTGAATGGCGGTGGCAGCGGCACTGAAACCTTCACCTATCAACTGAACGACAGCGACGGCGATACCAGCACCGCCAACCTTGTCTTGCAGGTGCATAACAACGATGACCCGGTGGTGTTGACGGGCCTTGAAGTGAATGGTGGCGAGGTCACGGTCTACGAGAAAAACCTGCCGCTGGGCAGTGCTATCGACGGGCCTGCGTTGACCCAATCCGGCACCTTCACCGTGACGGCCTTGGACGGCTTGAAAAACCTGACTGTGGGCGGTATCAGCGTCGTCAGCAACGGCGTCGCCGTCACTTTTCCGCAGTCGGAACCCACTGGCTTGGGCAACACCCTGACCATCACCGGCTACAACGCCAGCACCGGCGTAATCAGCTACAGCTATACCCTCAATGGCACCGACAGCCATCCATCGGGCGCGGGCACCAATAGCATCGGCGAGTCGTTCACGGTGGTCGCCACCGACAACGACAACAGCACCGCCAGCGGTTCTTTGGACGTGAATGTGGTCGACGATGTGCCGACCGCAGTCGATGACAGCAATGGACAAGTGGCGTCTGAAAGCTTGCTGACCCTGAGTGGCACGGTGTTGGCCAATGATGTGCAAGGCGCGGATCGGGTGGTATCCGGGCCGGTCACGCCGAACACCCTCGTCGGCACCTACGGCACCCTGCAACTGTTCGCCGATGGCAGCTACATCTACACCCTGGACAAGACTGATCCGCAGTTCATGGCCCTGAATGGTGGTGGCAGCGGGACTGAAACCTTCACCTATCAACTGAACGACAGCGACGGCGATACCAGCACTGCCAACCTCGTCTTGCAGGTGCACAACAACGACGATCAGGTGGTGTTGACGGGCCTTGAAGTGAATGGCGGTGAGGTCACGGTCTACGAGAAAAACCTGCCGCTGGGCAGCGCTATCGACGGGCCTGCATTAACTCAATCCGGCACCTTTACTGTGACCGCCTTGGACGGCCTGAAAAACCTGACTGTGGGCGGTATCAGCGTCGTCAGCAACGGCGTCGCCGCCACTTTTCCGCAGTCGGAACCCACTGGCTTGGGCAACACCCTGACCATCACCGGCTACAACGCCAGCACCGGCGTAATCAGCTACAGCTATACCCTCAATGGCACTGACAGCCATCCATCGGGCGCGGGCACCAATAGCATCGGCGAGTCGTTCACGGTGGTCGCTACCGACAACGACAACAGCAGCGCCAATGGCTCGCTGGACGTGAATGTGGTCGACGATGTACCGACCGCAGTCGATGACAGCAATGGACAAGTGGCGTCTGAAAGCTTGCTGACCCTGAGTGGCAGCGTGCTGGGCAATGATGTGCAAGGCGCCGACCGCATCGCCACAGGCCCGGTCACGCCGAACACCATCATCGGCACCTACGGCACCCTGCAACTGTTTGCCGATGGCAGCTACATCTACACCCTGGACAAGACTGATCCACAATTTATCGCCCTTCACGGCGGGGGTAACGGTACCGAGACCTTCACCTATCAGTTGAACGACAGCGACGGCGATACCAGCACCGCCAAGCTGGTGCTACAGGTACACAACAACAACGACCCGGTAGTGCTGACCGGCCTGGATCTCGCCGGCGGCGAGTTGACCGTCTATGAAAAAAACCTGTTCGACGGCAGCAACCCGAATATCCCCGCACTGACCCAGACCGGCACCTTCACGGTCACCGCCCTGGACGGTTTGAAAAACCTCACGGTCGGCGGCTTGAACGTGGTGACCAACGGCGTGGTTGCCACCTTCCCGTTGTCGGAAGGCACCCTGCTGGGCAATAACTTTGTTGTTACCGGCTACGACCCCAACACCGGGGTGGTCAGTTACCGCTACACCTTGCTCGACAATGAAGCGCACCCCAATGCCAACGGCGACAACAGCCTGTCCGAGCACATTACGGTCACGGCCAGCGATTACGATACCCATACGGCCACGGGCACGATCGATATCAACATCATCGATGACCTGCCCACCGCCAACCCTGACGTGCGCTCGGTGGTAGAAGGCGGTGTGGTCAGCGCCAATGTGCTGGGCAATGACGTGGGCGGCGCCGATAGCCCCACGTTGGCCGGCGCGGTGGTCGGGGTGCGGGCGGGGAGCAATACCGGCACCCCGGCCAGTGGTGGCCTGGGCAGCAACATCAACGGGGCCTTCGGTTACCTGACCCTGGATGCGAACGGCAACGCCGTGTACCACAGCAACCCCAACTCGGTGACGCCACCAGGCGCGACGGATACATTCGTGTATACCGTGCGCGATGCCGATGGAGATATCAGCACCACGACCCTGACCATTACGCTGACCGACAGTGGCCTGAAAGCGCTGACCGATGGCGATGTCACGGTCTACGAAAAAGCCCTGGACCTTAACCTGGACGGCCAGGACCTGGCGCCTGGCACGGTGGTCGGCAGCGACCCGACGGCCACCACGGAAACCGCCAGCGGCAACCTCGCCGATTCGGTAACCGGCGGCAGTGGCCCGCTGAGTTTCAGCCTGGTGGGCAGTGCTACTGGCACCTACGGGCAGATCCTGCTCAACCCCAACGGCACCTACACCTACACCCTGACCTCGGCACCCAAGACCTTGCCCAATAGCAACGACGGGCCGAATGTGCTGACCGAGACCTTCACCTACAAGGTCACGGACCTGTTGGGCAATACCACCAACAGCAGCATCGTGGTGAGCATTGTCGATGACGTGCCCAACGTAGTGTCCAGCGCGCGTGAGGTCACGGCCACGGAGGTGGATTCCAACCTGCTGCTGATCATCGATATCTCCGGCAGCATGAACGACGCGTCAGGGGCCGGCGGTACGCGGCTCGACCTGGCCAAAGCCTCCATCACCGAGTTGCTCAACCGTTATGACGACATGGGCGATGTGAAGGTGCAGATCGTGACCTTCAATGACAGCTCCCAGCAATTGAGCAGCCAATGGGTCAGCGTCGCCACGGCCAAGACCCTGGTCAACGGCCTTACCGCGTTCAACGGCACCAACTACGATTCGGCCCTCGGCACCGCGCAGACCGCCTATGGCACCGCCGGCAAGCTGGAGGGCGCGCAGAACGTGGCGTATTTCTTCTCAGACGGTAACCCCACCACGTCCAACACCAATAACCCAAACAACCCCGGCAACGTGGTCAACCCGGAATACGGCGACGGGATCGACGTCACTGAAGAAGGTGTATGGCGGGCCTTCCTCGACGCCAACGGCATCAAGGCCTATGCCATTGGCCTGGGCGCGGGGGTCAACAGCATTTACCTGGACCCGGTGGCCTACGACGGCAGCACCCACACCAACACCAACGCGGTGGTGGTGGCCAACCTGGCGGGCCTGGACGCGGTGCTGGCCGGCACGGTACAGGGCGCGCCGGTCACCGGCAGCCTGCTGACGGACGGCACGTTTGGCGCCGATGGCGGCTTCGTCAAATCCCTTGCGGTGGATGGGATCGTCTACACCTACAACCCGGCGGCGGGGGGCTCGATGAGTGCCAACCTGCCGGGCGGCCACGGTACGTTCGATACGCTGAGCAACAGTGTCACCATCACCACCAACCAGGGCGGCACACTGGTGGTGGACATGGACAACGGCGAGTTCCGCTACACCCCGCCGACGCTGACGGGGTCGCTGATCACCGAAACCTTCGGCGTGACCGTCAGCGACAACGACGGCGATCTCGCCACCTCCAGCCTGGTGGTCAAGGTCAACCCGAACGTGGCACCGGTGGCCGGTGATGATCATGTGATCACCAATATCCTGGCGGGCAATATTGTGGTGCCTGCCGAGTTGTTGCTGGCCAATGACAGCGATGCCAACCATGACACCCTGACGCCTGTGCCCACCAGTTTTGCAACAGGCTGGATGGTCAAGGGGGGCAGCTTTACCGGGACGGGCAGCCGCACGTTCAACGGCCAACCGGATAATTTCGCCAACCAGAACCTGGCGGATGTGCGCACAGCCTTCATGGGCGCCACGGGCATGACCGCTACGCTGCTGGTCACCGGCTATCTGGGCATGGTCAGTGGCAGCAATGCTAACGATGAAGACCGCATCATCGTCACTCTGCATCAGGGGGAAACCCTGAACCTGAACCATAACCTGACGGACACGCGCATGGTCATGGCGTACGCCTTCAATGGTGGCAGCGAAACCCCGATCCTCGATAACGGCACCTTTACGGCAGGGGCGACGGGCGAGTACCAGATCCATCTCACCAACGTCCCCAACCCCACCGGGAATGCCAATGCCGTCGAAAACTACCAGTTGACCATGACCCTCAACTACGCCGGCGCCCAGGACTACACGCCGCAATACCACGGCAATTATTCGGTCAGCGACAACCACGGTGGCAGTGACAGCGCCGCCGTGGACATCCGCTACCAGGCCGGCAGCACCCTGACCGGCACCAATGGCGATGACATCCTCATGGCCGGGCCGGGCAGCAACCTCCTCAATGGCGGGGATGGCAACGATGTACTGAGCGCCGGCACCGGCAATAACCAGATGCACGGCGGCAATGGCAATGACCTGCTGTTCAGCGGGATCGGCAACGACCTGCTCGATGGCGGGGCGGGCATCGATACCCTCAGCTATGCCCATGCCACGGCAGGCGTGACCGTCAACCTTGGCCTGGGGGGCGCGCAAGTCACCGGCGGCGCCGGCACCGATACCTTGCAGGCCCTGGAAAACCTGATCGGCTCCAACTTCAATGACGTGCTCACCGGCGACGGCAATAACAACCTGATCTCCGGCGGGCTGGGCAATGACACCCTCAAGGGCGAGGGCGGCGATGACCTCCTGGTCGGAGGCCCGGGCACCAACACCCTGACTGGCGGCCCTGGCGCCGATACCTTCCAGTACCTGGCCGGCAATAGTGGGCACGACGTCATTACCGACTTTACGGTGGGCAGCGACAAGCTGGACCTCTCGCAGTTGCTGCTGGGGGAGAACGCGACATCGGCGTCCCTGGATGACTATCTGCACTTCAAGGTGCTGGGCGGTATGACCACTATCGACATCAGCGCCGTGGCCGGTGCCACGCCGACCCAGACCCTCGACCTGGCCGGGGTCAACCTGGCGACCCACTACGGTGTGACACCGGGCGTGGGTGGGTTGATTGCGGGTGGGGCGGATACGGCGACGATCATCAATGGGATGTTGAATGACCATTCGTTGAAGGTGGATACGGTTTGATGACAGCGGCAAGCTGCAAGCTGCAAGTTGTCAGCGTCAAGCTTGCCGCTTGCATCTTATAACTTGCAGCTATAAGCACCGCGAATTGCGTGATATGGCCCGCCAGCGTTTGCCGGTATGATAGGCGCCCCCGCAGCCTGGATTGCGAATACGCCATGACCTTGCAATACCCCACCATCGCCGATTGCGTCGGCAACACCCCCCTGGTCCGCTTGCAACGCATGGCGGGTAACACCAGCAATACCTTGCTGCTCAAGCTTGAGGGTAATAACCCGGCAGGCTCGGTCAAGGATCGCCCGGCGCTGTCGATGATCGCCCGCGCCGAGCTGCGTGGGCAGATCAAGCCGGGTGACACCTTGATCGAAGCCACTTCCGGCAATACCGGGATTGCCCTGGCCATGGCTGCCGCGATCAAGGGCTACAAAATGATCCTGATCATGCCCGACAGCGGCAGCGCCGAGCGCAAGGCGGCGATGACCGCCTATGGCGCCGAGCTGGTGCTGGTGACCCAGCAAGAGGGCATGGAAGGCGCGCGCGATCTGGCCGAGCGCATGGCCGCCGAAGGCCGTGGCCAGGTCCTGGACCAGTTCGCCAACGCGGACAACCCCGAGTCGCACTACACCAGCACTGGCCCGGAGATCTGGCGCCAGACCCAGGGCACCATCACCCATTTCGTCAGCTCCATGGGCACCACCGGCACCATCATGGGCAACTCGCGCTACCTCAAGGAGCAGAACCCGGCGATCCAGATCGTTGGCCTGCAACCGGTGGAAGGCGCGGCGATCCCGGGGATCCGTCGCTGGCCCGAAGAGTACCTGCCCAAGATCTATAACGCCGCCCGCGTCGATCGCATCATTGACATGGCCCAGCGTGAAGCCGAAGACACCACCCGCCGCCTGGCCCGTGAAGAAGGCATCTTCTGTGGCGTGTCCTCCGGTGGTGCCGTGGCCGGCATGTTGCGCCTGTCTGCAGAACTGGAAAACGCGGTGATCGTCGCGATCATCTGTGACCGAGGCGACCGCTACCTGTCGACCGGCATTTTCGACGCGCCCAACTGATGGCCAAGCAAGAGCGAGGCCTGCGTTTCCAGCCTACGGGCGGCAGCCGGGCGCCCCAAGTTCCGGTCGGCAAGAAGCAACGCCTGACCATCGAGCGCCTGGCCAACGATGGCCGGGGGATCGTGTTTTTTGAAGGTCGCACCTGGTTTGTGGTGGGCGCCCTGGCCGGCGAAGAGGTCGAGGCGCGGGTGCTGGGGGCCCATGGCAAAGTGGTCGAGGCCCGCACCGAACGGGTATTCCAGGCCAGCGAACTGCGCCGCCTGGCGCCGTGCGCCCATGCCGGCCGTTGTGGCGGTTGCAGCCTGCAACACCTGCCCCATGCCGAACAGCTTGCCCTGAAACAGCGCATGCTCGCCGAGCAATTGTCCCGTGTTGCCGGGGTCGAGCCCCAGGAATGGGCGGCGCCTTTGAGCGGCCCCGAGTTCGGCTACCGCCGCCGGGCGCGGGTCGCCGTGCGCTGGGATGCCAAGGCCAAGCGCCTGGACGTGGGCTTTCGCGCCGTGGCCAGCCAGGACATCGTGGCCATCGACGATTGCCCGGTGCTGGTACAGGCCTTGCAGCCGATCATGCAGCGCCTGCCCAACATGCTGCGGCGCCTGAGCAAGCCTCAGGCCCTGGGGCATGTCGAGTTGTTCAGTGGCTCGTCGATTGCCGTGTTGCTGCGGCATATGGCGCCGCTGTCGGACGCCGACCTGGTGGTGCTGCAAGAATTCTGCGCATTCCATGACGCCCAGCTGTGGCTGCATGGCGAAGGCGAGCCGCAGCCGTTCGCGGCCGGGCAGGCCTTGGGCTATCGTCTTGAGCAGTGGGACCTGGAACTGGCTTACCGGCCAGGGGATTTTGTGCAGGTCAATGCCGGGGTCAACGAGGCGATGGTGGCCCAGGCCCTGGACTGGCTGGCACCGCGCGCCGACGAACGGGTGCTGGACCTGTTCTGCGGCCTGGGCAACTTTGCCTTGCCCCTGGCGGGCCAGGTGCGTGAAGTGGTGGCGGTAGAAGGCGTGCAGGCTATGGTGGACCGCGCCGCTCTCAATGCTGACAGCAATAATTTGCATAATGTGCAGTTTTTTCAGGCCGATTTGTCCCAGCCTTTGAGTGATGCGCCATGGGCCAAAGCAGGCTTTTGTGCGGTACTCTTGGACCCACCCCGCGACGGTGCCCTGGAGGTTGTGCGCAAGCTGGCCACTCTGGGGGCTGATCGCCTGGTGTATGTGTCCTGCAACCCTGCCACGCTGGCGCGGGACACTGTCGAGTTGGTCAAGCAAGGCTACCGGCTAAAACGTGCCGGGATCCTCGATATGTTTCCGCAAACCGCGCATGTCGAGGCGATGGCGTTATTTGAAGCGAGCTAGGATGCTCGTTTAGTCCGACTGGCCTGCGTTCTCCAGGGCCTGTGACCTGCCAGGGAGTTCGCGTTACAAGGGTCAGCGATTTTGACGCGCTACAGGCGCGTCGTAGGGAAGGTAAGCAAGATGGTACAGGTGAGAGCACACCAGCCGATCAACACCGACGGCAGTATCAATCTCGAGGCATGGCTGGATCATGCCGTCAGTGTCGATCCGGCACTGGACCGTGAAGCCTTGAAAACCGCCTGCGAGTTCGCTCGCGAGGCAGAACAGCAAGACAATGCGGCCAAGAACCTGTGGGCCGAAGGCACCTCCAGTTTTCGCACCGGGCTTGAAATCGCCGAGATCCTCGCCGACCTCAAGCTGGATCAGGACTCGCTGATCGCCGCGGTGCTCTATCGCGGCGTGCGCGAAGGGCATATTGCGTTGCCGCTGGTCAGCCAGCGGTTCGGCGCGGTGGTGGCCAAGCTGATCGACGGCGTGCTGCGCATGGCGGCCATCAGCGCCAGCCTCAGCCCGCGCCAGTCGATGGTGCTGGGCACCCAGGGCCAGGTGGAAAACCTGCGCAAGATGCTGGTGGCGATGGTCGACGACGTGCGTGTGGCGTTGATCAAGCTGGCCGAACGCACCTGTGCGATCCGTGCGGTGAAAACCGCCGATGACGAAAAGCGCAACCGCGTCGCCCGCGAGGTCTTCGATATCTACGCGCCCCTGGCCCATCGCCTGGGGATCGGCCATATCAAGTGGGAGCTGGAGGACCTGTCCTTCCGCTACCTGGAACCCGATCAATACAAACAGATCGCCACCCTGCTGCATGAGCGGCGGCTGGACCGTGAGCGCTTTATCAGCGATGTGATGGGCCAGTTGCGCTCGGAGTTGCAGGCCACCGGTGTCGAGGCCGATATCAGCGGTCGGGCCAAGCACATCTATTCGATCTGGCGCAAAATGCAGCGCAAGGGCCTGGCCTTTAGCCAGATCTACGACGTGCGCGCCGTGCGTGTGCTGGTGCCGGAAATGCGCGATTGCTACACCGCGCTGGGCATCGTCCACACCCTGTGGCGGCATATTCCCAAGGAGTTCGACGACTACATCGCCAACCCCAAGGAAAACGGCTACCGCTCGCTGCACACCGCGGTGATCGGCCCCGAGGGCAAGGTGCTGGAAGTGCAGATCCGCACCCACGCCATGCACGAGGAAGCCGAGCTGGGCGTTTGCGCGCACTGGCGCTACAAGGGCACCGACGTCAAGGCCGGTTCCAACCAGTACGAAGAGAAAATCTCCTGGCTGCGCCAGGTATTGGAGTGGCACGAAGAACTGGGCGATATCGGCGGCCTGGCCGAACAGTTGCGGGTGGATATCGAGCCCGACCGGGTCTATATCTTCACCCCCGACGGCCACGCCATCGACTTGCCCAAGGGCGCGACGCCGCTGGACTTCGCCTACCGCGTGCACACCGAGATCGGCCACAACTGCCGTGGCGCCAAGATCAACGGGCGCATCGTGCCGCTCAACTACAGCCTGCAGACCGGTGAACAGGTCGAGATCATCACCAGCAAGCACGGCACGCCGAGCCGCGATTGGCTGAACCCGAACCTGGGCTATATCACCACGTCGCGGGCGCGGGCGAAGATTGTCCACTGGTTCAAGCTGCAGGCGCGGGACCAGAACGTCGCCGCCGGCAAGACCTTGCTCGAACGCGAACTGGGGCGCCTGGGCCTGCCCCAGGTGGACTTCGACAAGTTGGCCGAAAAAGCCAATATGAAGATTGCCGAAGACATGTTCGCCGCCCTCGGTGCCGGCGACCTGCGCCTGGCGCAACTGGTCAACCTGGCCCAGCAGTTGGTGGAGCCGGAGCGCGGCAGCGAGCAACTGGAGCTGATCCCGCGCAAGGCCACCGGCTACAAGCCGGGCAAGCGCGGCGATATCCAGATCCAGGGCGTGGGCAACCTGATGACCCAGATGGCCGGCTGCTGCCAGCCGTTGCCGGGCGACGCCATTGTCGGCTACATCACCCAGGGCCGTGGGGTGAGCATTCACCGCCAGGATTGTGCCTCGGTGTTGCAACTGGGCGGGCGCGAGCCGGAGCGGATCATCCAGGTCAGTTGGGGCCCGGTGCCGGTGCTCACCTACCCGGTGGACATCATCATCCGCGCCTACGACCGCTCGGGGTTGCTGCGGGATGTCTCGCAGGTGCTGCTCAACGAGCGGATCAACGTCCTGGCGGTCAACACCCGCTCGAACAAGGAGGACAACACGGCGCTGATGTCCCTGACCATCGAGATCCCGGGGCTGGACGCATTGGGGCGGTTGCTGGGGCGTATCTCCCAGTTGCCGAACATCATCGAGACCCGGCGTAACCGCACGCCATGAAGCGTTGGATGAGCGCAGTCTGAAATGTGGGGCTTGTGTGGGAGCTGGCTTGCCTGCGATTGCATCGACTCGGTCTACCCGGCATACCGAGGCGCCTGCATCGCGGGCAAGCCCGGCTCCCACATTGATTTGTAGCGTGACCCTTTCAGCGAACAGAGATTGACCGATGTATTCACTTGAAGACCTGCTACACCTGATGAACCGCCTGCGTGACCCGCAGTACGGTTGCCCGTGGGACATCAAGCAAACCTACGCCAGTATCGTGCCCCACACCCTGGAAGAAGCCTACGAAGTCGCCGACGCCATCGAGCGCGGGGATTTCGACCATCTGCAAGGCGAGTTGGGCGACCTGTTGTTCCAAGTGGTGTATTACAGCCAACTGGCCCGGGAAGAGGGGCGCTTCGAGTTCGCCGGGGTGGTCGACAGCATCACCCGCAAGCTGATTCGCCGCCATCCCCATGTGTTTCCCACTGGCGACCTGTATGCGCCGCTGGATATCCCGCAACTGAGCGAAGAACAGGTCAAGGAACGCTGGGAAGCCATCAAGGCAGAGGAGCGCGCAGAAAAATCCGACGCCCCACAGCAACTGTCCCTGCTCGATGATGTACCCAACGCCTTGCCGTCCCTGTCCCGCGCCGCCAAGTTGCAAAAACGCGCGAGCCAGGTCGGTTTCGACTGGCCAGCGGCGTTGCCGGTGGTGGATAACGTGCGTGAAGAGCTCGATGAGGTGCTCGAAGCCATGGCCGATAACGATTCGGTGGCCATCGCTGAAGAGGTCGGTGACCTGCTGTTTGCAGCGGTCAACCTGGCCCGGCACCTCAAGGTGGACCCGGAAACCGCCCTGCGCGGTGCCAATGCCAAATTCGAAAGGCGATTCCGATTTATCGAACAGGCATTGCGCGACACCCACCGTCCCATGGAAGATTGCACCCTCGAAGAGTTGGACGCCCTGTGGGGCGAAGCCAAACGCCAGGAAAAGAATGTGTCCAACTGCGGTTGAGCAGTTGCCTAAGTGAGTAAGCACCATGAGCATTTCCCTTCGCGACCAGTTGCTCAAAGCAGGCCTGGTCAATCAGAAGCAGGCCAAGCAGGTCGGCAAAGACAAGCAGAAGCAGCAGCGCCTGGTTCACAAAGGCCAGGCCCAGGCCGATGACACCCAGCAGCGCCTGGCCCTGGAGGCACAGGCCGAGAAGGTCAAGCGCGACCAGGAGCTCAACCGCCAGCAGCAGGAAAAGGTCGAGGCCAAGGCCCGTGCCGCGCAGGTCAAGCAATTGATCGAAACCTCGCGCCTGCCCAAGTTGACCACCGAGGACTACTACAACTTCGTGGACGACAAGAAGGTCAAGCGCCTGTCGGTCAACACCTTGATGCGCAACAAGCTGAGCAACGGCTCATTGGCGATTGTCCATCACGGCGGCGGTTACGAAGTGATCCCACGGGAGGCCGCGCTGAAAATCCAGGAGCGCGCGCCTGAGCGTATCGTGCAGATGAACATCCTCACCGAGGCCCAGGTGCCGGATGAAGATGATCCGTACGCCGCTTATCAGATCCCTGACGATCTGATGTGGTAAGGCGTTAAAAACAACAAACCCCGCTCAAAAGGCGGGGTTTGTGTTTATAGACACTGCGGCTGCGTGGGCCGGGTGGCTATGGGATTTCAGCTGTTCAGGAACTTGATGCCTGGCGTCTCGTTTCAAGGGTTTCGAGCTCGTTTTTATAATTATGAGCGTCGCATTCATTGTGAAACATGCCGACCAGTAGGTCTTGCTGATGCACATCCCAGATATGAATCCCATGGCCCAGGGCCTCGTGGGACATATGGGCATCGTCGCGTTCAGTTACTTTTACAGTCATCTGCTTGCTCCAGTCTCTGGTTGATCTGCGGCAAGGCGTCGCAGGCCTTTGTTATATATTTTGTTAGCTTGCTAAGTAAACTGACTTTGCGTGCAACAATTCATTGCAGTAAACGCAACAATGCTCCAGGCCACGTAAGCCGCGACATTGCGCCACAGGGGCTGGGATTTTATGAAAAATGTTTCATATTCGAGCAAGGCTTTGGCCTTGTGCCGGGCCTCCCACCTTGGAATGCGCTCACTTGTGGGAGCTGGCTTGCCTGCGATAGCGCCAGTCGTCTCACCACAAACTTCAGGCGAAAAAAAGCCCCGCATTCAGCGAGGCTCTTTCAATCAGCTAACGATCAGCTGCCTTTCACAACCTTGCCGTTGACCGTGCCGTCCAACAGCATGATGTTGTATTCCTTGCCGTCGGTTTCGACTTGCTGCAGGCGAACCAGCAGGTAGTCCCAGTCCTTGGCAAACCACATCACGGTGGTACGTTTGCTTTGTGTCGGGTCGCGCACGCGTTCAACCTTGATCGCGTCGATCTTGCCGGCCTTGGTATCGACTTTCTCGGCACCCAGCACGCGGAAGTCATAGGTGTCGACTTCACCGTCATCCACCACCTGGTAGCTCATGGTTTTCTTGCCGGCGGCCACATCATGCTGCAGGGCCAACTGGTAGGTGGATTTGTCGACCATGCCACGGTTCAGCGGGATCTTCACCGCATCACCGCGATCGGTGCCGGTGACCATCTTGGCGGTCCAATCGAAGTCCAGGTCGGCTTTCTTGGCTTTACCCAGCCCACCCCGTTCAAAGTGGTAGGACTGTGGCAGCAAAGTATCCTTGTCCAGGGTCAAGGTGCTGGTTTCGGTCAGGCTGGCGATCATCATCGAGGCCTTGAAGCTGAGCTTCCAGGTACCGTCGGCGTTTTTTTCCAGACTGCGTTCCGCGGTGCCGCTCATGGGCAACTGCTTCCAGTCGGCGGTGTAGCTGGCGGAGAAAGGCTGAAGGTCTGCCGCGTGCACGGCAGGCAGGGCAAACAGAGCAAAAGCGAAGAGCAGGGCGCGACGCATAAAATCTCCTAGGTACGAATCAAGTGGCCGCTGGCCGCAAGTAACTGGCCGTCCAACACTGCACCCTGGTCACCGAGAACCAAGCGTCCTTCGGCAAACCAGCGAACCGCCAGCGGGTAAATCCTGTGTTCCTGGGTGTGAACCCGTTGCGCAAGGCTCTGCGCTGAGTCCGTAGACTCTACCGGAACTACTGCCTGTACGACCAGAGGCCCGCCATCGAGTTCCTCGGTAACAAAGTGCACGCTGCAGCCGTGCTCCGTATCGCCGGCCTCCAGGGCCCGCTGGTGGGTGTGTAACCCTTTGTATTTGGGCAGTAGGGAAGGGTGGATATTCAGCAGGCGCCCCTGGTAATGGCGCACGAAATCAGCGCTGAGAATGCGCATGAAACCGGCGAGGACCACGAGTTTGGGATTGAAGGCGTCGATCAGTTCGATCAAGGCGGCATCGAAGGCCTCGCGACCGTCGAACGCCTGGTGATCCAGGGCGCGGGTATCGATACCCGCGTCCTGGGCACGTTGCAGGCCGTAGGCGTCGCTGCGGTTGGAAATCACCGCAGCGATGCGCACCGGGCTGTCGCCGGCGCGCGTGCTGTCGATCAGGGCCTGCAAGTTACTGCCGGTGCCGGAGAGCAGCACCACCACATCACAGGTTGCGGGCATCAGTGAGCCTTGAGGTTCTTCAGTTCAACCTGGGCCGCACCTTCGGCAGCCGTGGCGATCTGGCCGATCACCCAGGGCTGTTCGCCGGCTTCACGCAGTACATTCAGCGCGGTTTCCACGTGCTCTTGAGCCACGCAGATGACCATGCCCACGCCGCAGTTCAGCACGCGGTGCATTTCGGTCTCGTTGACGTTGCCTTTCTCTTGCAGCCAGTCGAAGACCGCCGGGCGCTGCCAGCTGGCCACGTCGACGATGGCCTGGGCGCCTTTTGGCAGCACGCGCGGGATATTGTCCAGCAGGCCGCCACCGGTGATGTGGGCCATGGCCTTGACTGCGCCAGTGTCCTTGATCAGCTTGAGCAACGGCTTGACGTAGATGCGGGTCGGGGCCATCAGCAGGTCGGTCAAAGGCTTGCCGTCGAGCTGGGTGTTCTCGATGTCGGCACCGGACACTTCGATAATCTTGCGGATCAGCGAGTAGCCGTTGGAATGCGGGCCGGACGATGGCAGGGCCAGCAGGGCGTCACCGGCCGCTACCTTGGAGCCGTCGATGATCTCGGCTTTTTCCACGACGCCGACGCAGAAGCCCGCCAGGTCGTAGTCTTCGCCTTCGTACATGCCCGGCATTTCAGCGGTTTCGCCGCCGACCAGGGAGCAACCCGACAGCTCGCAGCCGGCGCCGATACCGGTGACCACTTGTGCAGCGGTCTCCACGTTGAGCTTGCCGGTGGCGTAGTAGTCGAGGAAGAACAGCGGCTCGGCGCCGCACACCACCAGGTCGTTGACGCACATGGCGACCAGGTCGATGCCGATGGTGTCGTGCTTGTTCAGGTTCAGCGCCAGGCGCAGCTTGGTGCCCACACCGTCGGTGCCGGAGACCAGCACAGGCTGCTTGTAGCCGGCCGGGATCTCGCAGAGGGCGCCGAAACCGCCCAGGCCGCCCATGACTTCGGGGCGCGCAGTGCGCTTGGCGACGCTCTTGATGCGTTCGACCAATGCTTCACCGGCGTCGATGTCTACACCGGCGTCCTTGTAGCTCAGGGAGGGTTGCTTGCTCATGATCCAGGCCTTTAGGGGGGGATTCAGGGGTAACGACCGATGCGGTGGGGGTACGGAAGTCGAATACTTCAGGACGCCCAGCCGTTGACGGTCTGCGAAGGCGCGCGATTTTATCAGGCTTGAGGGGCAGCGGCCATCCTCGGGCCGACGGGCAGGGGCATATGGTGCTAAAAAAACCTTAATCGGCGCCGCGATCGCCTGTATTAAGGTATAGCCTTTAACCCGCTATCGTTATGACAGTACGAAAACTTACCGGGGCCTTGTGAATGTTTTGCCGGTCGCTGTGGTCACAGCCTTGCCTAACCTTCTTCACGCGGTCTGTTCCAGCCGCTTTTTTGTCGTTCGGGAATCTTTTTTCATGGGTCTGAGTAGATACTTTTTGGTCGGCTGTTTGTCGTGTATCAGCCTGGCGAGTCATGCCGAAACCCTCAATGGTCTCTATCAAGTGCTGGAGCCGGTCAGCAACCAGGCGCCGGAGGAGCGCGCGCAAGCCACCCAGCGCGCCCTGGAAACCCTGGTGATCCGCCTCACCGGCGATGCCAAGGCCGCCCAGGGCCCTGGCCTGGCGGCGATCCGTAAGGATCCGCAACAGATCATCAGCCAATACGGCTACGACGCCGGCCCACCGGAAAGCCTGCAAGTGGATTTCGACCCGGTCAGCACCGACCGCGCCCTGCGCGATGCCGGCTTGGCGCTGTGGGGCAGCAATCGGCCATCGATCCTTGGCTGGTGGCTGAGCGATTCCACCGAAGGCAGCAGCCTGATCGGTGATGGCCAGGCCGCCGCCGAGCCGCTGCGCCGTGCGGCCCAGCATCGTGGCTTGCCGTTGCGCCTGCCGCTGGGCGACCTCGATGAACAGATCGTTGCCACCGGCCCTAATCTTGAAAGTGCAGATCCCGCGCCCCTGCGTTCGGCCTCCGAGCGTTATGGCGCCGATGCCCTGCTGGCGGTGCATGCCCGTGAAGACGCGGGCCAATGGCAAGCCAAATGGCGCCTGTGGCTGGGGGACAAGGCCGAGCAGGGCACCGCACAGGGCGCCGACCCCGCCGCGTTGGCCGATGCCGTCTTGCTGGCGGTCAGTGAGCGTCTGGCGCCCCGTTTTGCCGTAAAAGCCGGGGTGTCCAGCGAGCAGTTGCTGCAAGTGCAGGGCATGACCCTGGAGCGCTACGCCGCCCTTGGTCATTTGCTGGAGCCGTTTGGCGCGCAGTTGCAGCGGGTGGATGGCGATCGGATCGTCTATCGGGTTAACGGCAGCAGCGAGCAGTTGCGCAGCCAGTTGAGCCTGGCCAGGTTGCAGGAAGTGCCGGCCGGTGAAGCGCTTGCGCCACAACCTGTGCCGCCGCCCGTGGCCGAAGGCGCATCACCTGCGCCCGTGCCGCCGGCTGAGCCCGAGCCGCAACTGCGTTTCCGTTGGTAAATGTTCTTCCTTATATAGAAGCAAATAACAGATGGAGTGGTTTATGGCGGATACGCGTCGTTGGGTGTGGCTTGGCGGGATTGTCCTGCTGTGCGTCTTTGTGTTCTTGCTGCATTCGATCCTGACGCCGTTCCTGGTCGCCTTGCTGCTGGCCTATCTGTTCGATCCGGTGGTCGATCGCCTGGAAAAGGCCGGGCTGTCGCGCACCTGGGGGGTGGTGGCGGTGTTTGCGCTGTTTACCCTGATCGTCATGGCGCTGTTGCTGGTGCTGGTGCCGATGCTGGCCAAGCAAATGTTTCGCCTGTACGAACTGGCGCCGCAGATGCTCGATTGGCTGCAACACACGGCCATGCCCTGGGCACAGTCCAAGCTCGGCCTGGCCGATGGCTTCTGGAAGTTCGACAAGGTCAAGGCCGCGATCAGCGAGCACATGGGCCAGACCACCGATATCGTCGGGGTGATCCTCAGCCAGGCCACGGCCTCCAGCCTGGCGCTGATCGGCTGGCTGACCAACCTGGTGTTGATCCCGGTGGTGGCGTTCTACCTGCTGCGTGACTGGGACATCATGATGGCCAAGATCCGCAGCCTGCTGCCCCGTGAAAGCGAGGAACGCATTGTGTCCCTGGCCGAGGAGTGCCATGAGGTGCTGGGCGCCTTTGTTCGCGGGCAATTGCTGGTGATGGTGGCGTTGGGGATTATCTATGCCGGCGGGCTAATGGCGATTGGCCTGGAGCTGGGCCTGTTGATCGGCATGATTGCCGGCCTGGCGGCGATTGTGCCGTACATGGGCTTTGTCATCGGGATTGGCGCGGCGCTGGTGGCTGGCCTGTTCCAGTTTGGCGGCGACCTGTACCCGATGCTGGGGATTGTCGCGGTGTTCATGGTCGGTCAGGCCCTGGAAGGCATGGTGCTGACGCCGTTGCTGGTGGGCGACCGCATCGGCCTGCATCCGGTGGCCGTGATCTTTGCGATCCTGGCCGGCGGCGAGTTGTTCGGCTTTACCGGGATCCTTCTGGCGCTGCCGGTCGCGGCGGTGATCATGGTGCTGGTGCGCCATGTGCATGATGTGTACAAGGATTCGGACGTCTATACGGGCGCCGATGACCCCCAGCCGTAAGGCTCATCACAAACCCGGCTCAAGGCCGGGTTTGTTGCCTGTGGGGCTTGGCATTTAGCCATCGCGTCAAACAATCTCCAAAAAATCCAATGAGTTAACGCAAACCTTTGATTTTGCTTGTGGTCTGTTGCATTGTGCGCCCGGCGTCACGGGTATAAACTTTGCAAACTTTTCACAGAGGCCACTAACGGTTCGATTGGAACCGTTCAGTCAGCATGAAACCGATTCAGCTGCCCCTAGGTGTGCGTCTGCGTGACGATGCCACCTTCATCAATTACTACCCAGGCGCCAATGCCGCTGCACTCGGCTATGTCGAGCGGCTCTGCGAAGCCGACGCCGGGTGGACGGAAAGCCTGATCTACCTCTGGGGCAAGGACGGCGTGGGGCGCACCCACCTGTTGCAGGCCGCCTGCCTGCGCTTTGAGCAGTTGGGCGAGCCGGCGGTGTACCTACCGTTGGCCGAGCTGCTGGACCGCGGCATCGGTATCCTCGACAACCTTGAGCAATACGAACTGGTGTGCCTGGATGACCTGCAAGCGGTCGCCGGCCGGGCGGACTGGGAAGAAGCGCTGTTCCATCTGTTCAACCGCTTGCGCGACAGTGGCCGGCGCCTGTTGATTGCCGCCTCCACTTCGCCTCGGGAATTGCCGGTCAAGCTGGCCGACCTCAAGTCGCGGCTGACCCTGGCGCTGATCTTCCAGATGCGCCCCTTGTCCGATGAAGACAAATTGCGGGCCTTGCAGCTGCGCGCCTCGCGCCGTGGCCTGCACCTGACCGATGAAGTCGGGCATTTTATCCTCACCCGTGGCACCCGCAGCATGAGTGCGTTGTTCGACTTGCTCGAACAGCTCGACCAGGCCTCCTTGCAGGCCCAGCGCAAGCTCACCATCCCCTTCCTCAAAGAAACCCTCGGCTGGTAGCCAGCCCTTTGAAACCGGGGCTCCTGGCAAATTCCAGGCGCCAGAAAACCTGCGTTTGGGCCGCTCTGGCCACGCAAAAGGGTCTAAATGGGGATTAAGGGCTTAGATGACATAGGTCAAACAAGAAGTCACATAGATCACGATTGAATTTGCAAATCGATGTGATAGAGGGCATAGTCTCGGCTTCTTTACCTATCAGCCACGGTCGTGCCCATGCTAAATCGCTTCGCACCCCTCGTGCCTCTCGCACTCGTTACCCTGTTGTTTGGTTGCGCCACCCACCCTCAACAAGTGGCAGAGCAGCAAAAACCACAACAACAGCACCAGGCCAAATTCGTTGCAACGCAGTCTTCTTCTGTTTACGAGGAAGAGCTCGCAACCGAGAAGGAACTGGCCGAATTCTCCGATAGCAAGCCTTATCAGCTGCCTTTGCTGGCCGACAGCATTCTTGAGCGCGGCATGTCCCTGATCGGGACCCGCTACCGTTTCGGCGGTACCTCTGAAGCCGGCTTCGACTGCAGTGGTTTTATCGGTTACCTGTTTCGTGAAGAAGCCGGCATGAACCTGCCGCGCTCCACCCGCGAAATGATCAACGTGAATGCACCGTTGGTCGCACGAAACAACCTCAAGCCCGGCGATCTGCTTTTCTTCAGTACCAATGGCCGTGGCCGCGTCAGCCACGCCGGTATCTACCTGGGCGATGACCAGTTCATCCACTCCAGCAGCCGCCGCAGCGGCGGGGTGCGGGTCGATAAGCTGGGCGACAGCTACTGGAGCAAAACCTTCATCGAAGCCAAGCGCGCCTTGGCGATGGCCCCGACTACCGTTACCGCTCGCAAGTAAAGTTAAAGTGATACTTGAAGTTTGACGCGTAAGCGCTAGAATCCTGAGATATTGCTGCGAACCTGACCGCGCAAGCTTGCTTGCGCGGTCTAGTTTTCAGCGTTCGGCAGTGAAAGCCGCATCCAGATCAGGATTGTTCTGCCCATGTCGACCTCGGCCCGCCTAATGCTTCTTGTTTGCGCCGCACTGCTCAGTGCCTGCGCCAGCCGTCCTGCACCCGCGCCTGTGGCGGCCAAGCCCAAGCCGGTCTTCAACTACGCCACCCAGAATTTTTCGCCTGCTGCCGAAGACGTGCTGTTTCGCGCCCTGGGCCTGGTCGGCACGCCTTACCGCTGGGGCGGCAATACCCCGGACTCCGGGTTTGATTGCAGTGGCCTGATTGGTTTTGTCTACCGCGATGCCGCTGGCATCTCCCTGCCGCGCACCACCCGCGAGCTGATCGTGATGCGGGCCCAGGACGTGCGTGAAGATGCGCTGCAGACCGGCGACCTGTTGTTCTTCGCCACGGGCGGCGGTTCGCAGGTCAGCCATGCCGGCATTTATGTGGGGGAAGGGCGCTTTGTCCATGCCCCGCAAACCGGCGGTACGGTGAAGCTGGATACCTTGTCCAAGGCCTATTGGCAGAATGCCTACCTGAGTGCCAAGCGCGTGTTGCCGGCCGAGCACCTGGCGCGTAACCCCTAAGACCTGTACCGATCAAAAATGTGGGAGCGGGCTTGCTCGCGATAGCGGTGTATCAGGTATCAGATGTGCAAACTGACCCACCGCTATCGCGAGCAAGCCCGCTCCCACATTGGTTTTGTGGTGTTGTCGGGTCCGGTTATTGGGCCGAAGACACCCGCCACACCTTATTCCCCACATCATCGGCCACCAGCAACCCGCCTTGCTGGTCGATCACCACGCCCACCGGCCGGCCCATGGCTTTCTGGTCACTGTTGAGAAACCCGGTCAGCACATCCACCGGTTGCCCCTTCGGCTTGCCGCCCTCGAACGGCACAAAGATCACCTTGTAACCACTGTGTGGCTTGCGATTCCACGAGCCGTGCTGGCCAATAAACGCCCCCTGGGCAAATTGCGCCGGCAGCGTGTTGCCTTCAGCGAAGGTCAGGCCCAGCGATGCGGTGTGCGGCCCTACGGCATAGTCCGGCGCAATCGCCTTGGCCACCAGGTCCGGGTCCTGCGGTGTGACCCGCACATCCACATGCTGGCCGTAGTAGCTGAATGGCCAGCCATAAAAGCCACCGTCCCTGACCGAGGTGATGTAGTCCGGCACCAGGTCGCTGCCGATTTCATCGCGCTCGTTGACCGCCGTCCACAGCTTGCCGCTTTGTGGCTCCCAGGCCATGCCATTGGGGTTGCGCAGCCCGGAAGCAAAAATCCGCTGCTTGCCGCTGGCCCGGTCGACTTCCCAGATCGCCGCGCGGCCCTGTTCGGCTTCCAGGCCGTTTTCGCCGACGTTGCTGTTGGAACCCACGCTCACATACAACGTGCCGCCGTCCTTGCTGGCCACCACGTTTTTTGTCCAGTGGTGGTTCAGTGGGCCACTCGGCAGGTCGATGACCTTGGTGCCGGGCGCCTTGATCGCGGTTTCCCCCGGTTGATAGGGGAAACGCAGCAGCTTGTCCGAATCGGCCACATACAGGTCGTTGCCCACCAGGGTCATGCCAAACGGTGAGTTGAGGTTTTCCAGGAACACCGTGCGGGTTTCCGCCACGCCATCATGGTCGGCATCGCGCAGCAGGGTGATGCGGTTCGGGCTGGGGACACCGGCACCGGCACGGCCCATGACCTTTTCCATGACCCAGCCGCGAATGCCCTTGGAATCATCCGGCTTGGGCGGCGCGTTGGTCTCGGCCACCAGCACGTCGCCGTTGGGCAATACATACAGCCAGCGTGGGTGATCCAGGCCTTCGGCGAAGGCGCCGACCTGGGTGCCCGCAGCCGCGGTCGGCTTGGCGCCATCGGGCCAGCCAATCGCCGGGGCGATGTTGACGGTGGGGATCAGGGTTTTATTCGGTTCCGGCAGCTTGGGCGACGGCCCGGTGCCATCGGATACCTGCAAGGTTGAGCTTTCGCCACAGGCGGCGAGTGCGCCTGCGGCCATGATCAGTAGGGCGAGTCGGGTCTTGTGCATGTTTTTATCCTCAAAGCCTGTAGCCATAGAGGCCTGGCGCGCGGCGATGGTTCAAGTGTATGGCCGGCTTTAATTGACGCTGTACCCCCAACCCACTAACCTTCGCCGCTTGTTTCAGGTGCTCGGTGACGTACGCGTCGACCGAGTGAAACAGGGAAGCCGGTGAGTGCGCGCACTTTTCTACAGTGCGGCCACGATCCCGGCGCTGCCCCCGCAACGGTAAATGAGTCAAGACGCTGCTTTTGCCACTGTATCGCCCGCGATATGGGAAGGTGCATCGTCGGTTTGCCCTGGTCAACAGGGCACCCCTCATGAGCCCGGAGACCGGCCTGATCCATCCAACAGCATCACGGTGGGCGATGCTTGGCTTCATGTTGTTGTCTTTTCCTGCCCGCCGTTTTTGTCCAGCCCCAACGGAGAGCTGCCATGACTGATTCCCCTGATCGTGACGAACGCCACCTGGCGCGCATGCTGCGCAAAAAAGCGGTGATTGACGAGCGCATTGCCAATTCACCGAATGAGTGCGGTTTGCTGCTGGTATTGACCGGCAATGGCAAAGGCAAGAGCAGTTCGGCATTTGGCATGCTGGCCCGGGCCATGGGGCACGGTATGCAATGCGGCGTCGTGCAATTTATCAAGGGCCGTAACAGCACCGGTGAGGAGCTGTTCTTCCGGCGCTTCCCCGAGCAGGTACGCTTTCATGTGATGGGCGAGGGCTTCACCTGGGAAACCCAGGACCGCCAGCGCGATATCGCCGCCGCCGAAGCGGCCTGGCAAGTCTCCCGGGAAATGTTGCAGGACCCGTCCATCGGCCTGGTGGTGCTCGATGAGTTGAACATCGCGCTCAAGCACGGCTATCTTGACCTGGACCAGGTGCTTGGCGACCTGCAAGCCCGCCCACCGATGCAGCACGTGCTGGTCACCGGGCGTGGCGCCAAGCCGGAGCTGATGGAAATGGCCGATACCGTCACCGAAATGGGCATGCTCAAGCACGCGTTCCAGGCCGGTATCAAGGCACAGAAAGGCATCGAGCTTTGAACCCGCCGCGCCATTGCCCTGCCGTGCTGATCGCCGCACCGGCGTCAGGCCAGGGCAAGACCACCGTCACCGCCGCCCTGGCCCGCTTGCACCGCAACCTGGGGCGCAAGGTCCGGGTGTTCAAGTGCGGCCCGGACTTTCTCGACCCGATGATCCATGAGCGCGCCAGCGGTGCGCCGGTCTATCAATTGGACATGTGGATGGTCGGCGAGCAGGAAAGTCGCCGCCTGCTGTGGGAAGCTGCGGGGGAGGCGGACCTGATCCTGATCGAGGGCGTGATGGGCCTGTTCGACGGCACCCCCTCCAGCGCCGACCTGGCCCGCCATTTTGGCGTGCCCGTGCTGGCAGTGATCGACGGCACCGCCATGGCCCAGACCTTCGGCGCCCTGGCGCTGGGGCTGGCGCGTTACCAGGCGGACCTGCCGTTCGCCGGGGTCCTGGCCAACCGCGTCGGCACCGTGCGCCATGCGCAGTTGCTCGAAGGCAGCCTGACCGAAGGCCTGCGCTGGTACGGCGCGCTGTCCCGGGAAACCGGCATTGAGTTACCCAGCCGCCACTTGGGCCTGGTGCAGGCCAGCGAGTTGAATGACCTGGACCTGCGCCTGGATGCGGCGGCCGCCGCCCTGGCCAGCAGTTGCGAGGTAGCGCTGCCACCGTCGGTGGCATTCGCCGCGCCCGAGGTGATCGAGGCCCAGCCCTTACTGGCCGGGGTGCGGATTGCCGTAGCCCGTGACGAAGCCTTTGCCTTCACCTACGGCGCCAGCCTCGACTTGCTGCGGGCGATGGGCGCGCAGTTGCACTTCTTCTCGCCGATCCATGACCGCGTGTTGCCCGATGCCCACAGCCTTTATCTGCCCGGGGGTTACCCGGAGCTGCATCACCAGGCGCTGTCGCAAAACACCGCGATGCTGCAGGCGATCCGCGCCCATCACGCCGCTGGCAAACCGTTGCTGGCCGAATGCGGTGGCATGCTCTACCTGCTCGACTCCTTGACCGATGTCGAGGGCTCCCGCGCCGAACTGCTGGGCCTGCTGCAAGGCGATGCGGTCATGCAGAAACGCCTGGCGGCCCTGGCCCTGCAAACGGTCGAGCTGCCAGAAGGCGTGCTGCGCGGCCATACCTATCATCATTCCCTGACCAGCACGCAGTGGCAGCCGATTGCCCGTGGCCTGAGCCCCAATGGCGGGCGCGGCGCCGAGGCGGTGTATCGCCAGGGGCGGATGACGGCCTCCTATGTGCACTTTTATTTCCCGTCGAACCCGGCTGCGGTGGCCGCGTTGTTTGCGCCAGACCGGCAAGCCGTTATCGCAGACCACCACGCTGCAAATGTGGGAGCGGGCTTGCCCGCGATAGGGCCATGACCGACCACGCCTACCCCCAGGCCGAGCGCGACGCGATCTACCGCGCCATCGCCGAACGCCGCGACATGCGCCACTTCAGCGGCGGTAGCGTCGCCCCCGAACTGTTGCATCGCCTGCTGCACGCCGCGCACCAGGCCCCCAGCGTCGGCCTGATGCAGCCCTGGCGCTTTATCCGCATCAGCGACCGCAACCTGCGCGGGCAGATCCAGCAGTTGGTGGAAGCCGAACGCATCCGCACCGCGCAAGCCCTGGGCGAGCGCTCGGACGATTTCATGAGGCTCAAGGTCGAAGGCATCCACGACTGCGCCGAGGTGCTGGTGGCGGCGTTGATGGATGACCGCGAGCGGCATATTTTCGGGCGCCGGACCTTGCCGGAAATGGACCTGGCCTCGCTGTCCTGCGCGATCCAGAATCTATGGCTGGCGTCCCGCGCCGAAGGCCTGGGCCTGGGCTGGGTGTCGTTGTTCGAGCCCCGGGACCTGGCCGACCTGCTGGGCCTGCCGCCCGGCGCCAAGCCCCTGGCCGTGCTGTGCCTGGGCCCGGTGACCGAGTTCTACCCGGCACCGATGTTGCAACTCGAAGGCTGGACCGAACCGCGTCCGCTGAGTGACATGCTGTATGAAAATTATTGGGGAGTGAGTCAATGAGTGTGGCCTTGCTGAGTGTCGCTGCAGTGGCGCTGGATGCGCTGCTGGGCGAGCCCAGGCGCTGGCATCCGCTGGTGGCGTTCGGCAATTTTGCCGGGCGCATCGAGCAACGTTTCAACTCCGCAGGGCGCGGCTGGCGCAGCCATGGCGTGACCGCGTGGTTTATCTGCGTGATACCCCTGACCTTGCTGGCCACGGCCTTGTCCTGGGCGCCTTATTTCGGCTGGGTGATCGAGATCCTCGCGTTGTACCTGGCCCTGGGTATGCGCAGCCTGGGTGAGCATGTGTTGCCGGTGGCCCAGGCCCTGCGCAGTGGTGACCTGGACGAGGCGCGCACGCGCGTCAGTTACCTGGTCAGCCGCGAAACCCGTGAACTGGACAGCACTGAAGTGGCGCGGGCCGCCACCGAATCGGTGCTGGAAAACGGCAGCGACGCGGTGTTCGCCGCGCTGTTCTGGTTTGTCGTGGCCGGCGTGCCGGGCGTGGTGCTGTACCGCCTGAGCAATACCCTGGATGCCATGTGGGGCTATCGCAACGAACGCTTTGAACGCTTTGGCTGGGCGGCGGCGAAGATTGACGACGTACTCAATTACATCCCCGCCCGCCTGGTCGCCTTGACCTACGCTGTGCTGGGCAAGACACGCCTGGCACTCACCTGCTGGCGCCGCCAGGGCCCGACCTGGGACAGCCCGAATGCCGGGCCGGTGATGGCCGCAGGCGCGGGCGCCCTGGGTGTCGAGCTGGGCGGGGCGGCGATTTATCACGGTGAGTTGCACCAGCGTCCACCCCTCGGCGAAGGGCCAGTGGCCGATGCCGATTCCATCGAGCGTGGCTGGCAACTGGTGCAGCGCGGCGTGTGGTTGTGGGTATTGATCCTGTGTGCGGGGGCGCAATTTTATGCTTGAACACGGTGGACGGCTGCGCAAGGCGGCGATGCGGTACGGCATCGCCCAGGAAGACTGGCTGGACCTGTCCAGTGGCCTCGCGCCCTGGCCCTGGCCCATCCCGCCCATCCCGCTACGGGCCTGGGCACGCCTGCCCGAGACCGATGACGGCCTGGAGCAGGCGGCCTGCCACTACTACGGCGCAGCCCAGGTATTGCCGGTGCCGGGATCCCAGGCGGCCATCCAGTTGCTGCCGCGCCTGCGCCGCACGGGCAAGGTCGGCGTGTTGTCGCCATGCTATGCCGAGCATGCCGAAGCCTGGCGCCGCGCCGGTTATATCGTGCGTGAAGTGCTGGAGCAGGAAGTCGACTTCTTCCTCGACAGCCTCGACGTGCTGGTGGTGGTCAACCCCAACAACCCCACCGGCCTGAGCCTTGCGCCCCAGCGCCTGCTGGATTGGCATGCGCGGCTGGCCCAGCGCGGTGGCTGGCTGGTGGTGGATGAAGCCTTTATGGACAACACCCCACAGTTGAGCCTGGCGAGCCAGACTCATCAGGTGGGGTTGATTGTGTTGCGTTCGTTCGGCAAGTTTTTTGGCTTGGCCGGGGTTCGCCTGGGTTTTGTGCTGGCCGAACGCAAACTGCTCAAGCTGCTGGCTGAACAGGTCGGGCCATGGGCGGTCAGTGGGCCGACGCGGGTGCTGGGGCAGGCCTGCCTGAAAGACCCTGCTGGCCATACACAGCAACGCCGGCGCTGTGACCAGGCCAGCCAGCGCCTGTTCGGGCTGCTGGAGCACTACGGCCTGCGCCCGCAAGGCGGTTGCGCGCTGTTCCAGTGGCTGATCACCGAGCGCGCTGAGCAGCTGCATGAGTTCATGGCCCAGCGCGGCATCCTGTTGCGCCTGTTTGCCCACGACAGCAGCCTGCGCTTTGGCCTGCCCGGGACGGACGCCGATTGGGCGCGCCTTGAACAAGCCCTGATTGCCTGGAAGCAAGCCTCATGACCACCCTGATGGTGCAAGGCACCACCTCCGACGCGGGCAAAAGTACCCTGGTGACCGCGCTATGCCGTTGGGTCGTGCGCCAGGGCGTGCCGGTGGTGCCGTTCAAGCCGCAGAACATGGCGCTCAACAGCGCAGTCACGGCCGAAGGCGGCGAGATCGGCCGCGCCCAGGCCGTGCAGGCCCAGGCCGCCAACCTGGCGCCGCACACCGATATGAACCCGGTGCTGCTCAAGCCCAACAGTGACACCGGCTCCCAGGTCATCATCCATGGCCACGCCGTGACCAGCATGAATGCCGTGGCCTATCACGACTACAAGGCCATCGCCATGCAGGCGGTACTGGCCTCCCACGGGCGCTTGAGCGCGGCCTACCCGGTGGTGATGGTCGAAGGCGCAGGTTCGCCGGCCGAGATCAACCTGCGGGCCAATGACATCGCCAACATGGGGTTTGCCGAAGCGGTGGATTGCCCGGTGCTGCTGATCGCCGATATCAATCGCGGCGGGGTGTTCGCCCATCTGGTGGGCACGCTGGAGTTGCTGTCGCCGTCAGAACAAGCGCGGGTCAAGGGCTTTATCATCAACCGCTTCCGTGGCGATATCGCCCTGCTGCAACCGGGCCTCGATTGGCTTGAAGCGCGCACCGGCAAACCGGTGGTGGGCGTGTTGCCTTACGTGATGGACCTGCACCTGGAAGCCGAGGATGGCATTGACCAGCGCCAGATCGACAAGGCGGCGCAGGTGCTCAAAGTGGTGGTGCCGGTGTTGCCACGCATCAGCAACCACACCGACTTCGACCCGCTGCGCCTGCATCCTCAGGTGGATTTGCAGTTTGTCGGCCCGGGCCAGGCAATCCCCGCCGCCGACCTGATCATCCTGCCCGGTTCAAAAAGCGTGCGCAGCGACCTGGCTTACCTGCGCACCAATGGCTGGGACACTGCCATTGCCCGGCACCTGCGTTACGGCGGCAAGGTGCTGGGCATCTGCGGCGGCCTGCAGATGCTGGGCGAGCAGGTCCACGACCCGCTGGGCCTGGAAGGCGTGGCGGGTTCCAGTGCTGGCCTGGGCCTGCTGGCCTTGAGCACCACCCTGGAGGCCGAGAAACAATTGCGCAATGTGCGGGGCCGCTTGGCGTTGGAAGAGGCACCAGTCAGCGGTTATGAGATTCATGCGGGCGTGACCCGAGGTGCGGCCCTGGAGCAGCCAGCGGTACGCCTGGATGATGGCCGCAGCGACGGTGCTTGTAGCGATGACGGGCAAATCCTCGGCACTTATCTGCATGGCCTGTTCGAGACGCCCGCCGCTTGCAGCGCCTTGTTGCGCTGGGCCGGTTTGCAGGAGGTGCAGGACGTCGATTACCACGGCCTGCGCGAGCGCGATATCGAGCGCCTGGCGGATTTGGTGGAGCAGCATCTGGACACCCGGTTGCTGCGCCAGTTATGTGGCATTTGAGGGCTTGACCATGTTGCAATTGATCCTCGGCGGCGCCCGCTCCGGTAAAAGCCGCCTGGCGGAAAAACTCGCCAGCGACAGCGCCATGCCCGTCACCTATATCGCCACCAGCCAGGCCCTGGACGGTGAGATGAACGCGCGCGTGGCCCTGCATCGCCAGCGTCGCCCACGTGAGTGGGGGCTGGTCGAGGAGCCGCTGGAACTGGCGCGGGTTCTGCGTGAAAACGCCGCCCCTGGGCATTGCCTGCTGGTCGATTGCCTGACCCTGTGGCTTACCAACCTGCTGATGCTGGACGACCCACAGCGCCTGGGGGTCGAGCGCGAACACTTGCTGGACTGCCTGGCATCGCTGCCGGGGGAAATCATTTTTGTCAGCAACGAGACCGGACTGGGTGTCGTACCGCTGGGCGAATTGACTCGCCGCTATGTGGATGAAGCTGGTTGGCTGCATCAAGCCCTGGCCGAGCGTTGTCAGCGTGTTGTGCTGACCGTTGCGGGCCTGCCCCTGACTTTGAAAGGTACTGCGTTATGAGCCCATCCTGGTGGCTGGACCCGTGCAAGGCGCTGGACGCCGCGGCCTATGAACAAGCCCTGGCCCGCCAGCAGCAACTGACCAAGCCCGCCGGATCCCTGGGGCAACTGGAGGCGCTGGCGGTACAACTGGCCGGCTTGCAGGGCCGGCTCAAGCCGACGGTCGAGCAGGTGTGGATCGCCATCTTTGCCGGCGATCACGGCGTGGTCGCCGAAGGCGTCTCGGCCTATCCCCAGGAAGTCACCGCGCAGATGCTGCACAACTTTGTCAGCGGCGGTGCGGCGATCAGCGTGCTGGCCCGGCAACTGGATGCACAACTGGAAGTGGTGGACCTGGGCACCGTGACCCCAGCGCTCGACCTGCCGGGCGTGCGCCACCTGAATATCGCCCCGGGCACGGCCAATTTCGTGCTGGGCGCGGCCATGACCGAGGCCCAGGGCCGGCTGGCCCTGGCGGCGGGACGTGCCAGTGTGCAGCGCGCACTCAACGCCGGTGCGCAGTTGTTTATTGGCGGCGAGATGGGCATCGGCAATACCACCGCCGCCAGTGCGCTGGCCTGTGCCTTGCTCGATTGCCCGGTCAGCGACCTGACCGGCCCCGGCACCGGCCTGAATGCCCAGGGCGTGAGCCATAAAGTGGCGGTGATCGAGCGCGCCCTGGCAGTGCATGCCGGGCAGCGCGGCGACCCGTTGCAGACCCTGTTCAATCTTGGTGGCCTGGAGATCGCCGGGTTGGTGGGGGCGTATCTGGCCTGCGCCCAGGCGGGGGTGGTGGTGCTGGTCGACGGGTTTATCTGCACCGTCGCGGCCCTGGTTGCCACGCGCCTCAACCCGTCGTGCCGGCCCTGGCTGTTGTTTGGCCACCGGGGCGCCGAGCCGGGCCATCGCCATGTGTTGCAAAGCCTTGAAGCCCAGCCGCTGCTGGAACTGGGCCTGCGCCTGGGCGAGGGCAGTGGCGCGGCGCTGGCGGTGCCCCTGTTGCGCCTGGCCTGTGCGTTGCACGGGCAGATGGCGACGTTCGCAGAAGCCGCCGTGGCGGATCGCCCGGCATGACCTTGCACCTGGACCTGCTGCGCCATGGCGAAACCGAACTGGGCGGCGGCTTGCGCGGCAGCCTGGATGATGCGCTGACGGCCAAGGGTTGGGCGCAGATGCGCGAGGCCGTGCGGGAGCACGGGCCGTGGGATCGTCTGGTCAGCTCACCGCTGCAACGCTGCGCACGTTTCGCTGAAGAGTTGGGCGCACGCCTGAACCTGCCGGTGAGCCTGGAACAGGCTCTACAGGAGCTGCATTTCGGCGCCTGGGAAGGGCAGAGTGCGGCGCAGTTGATGGAAACCGATGCCGAGGCATTGGGCCTGTTCTGGGCCGATCCCTATCGCTTTACGCCGCCGGATGGCGAGCCTGTCGCGGCGTTTTCCCAGCGCGTACGCGGCGCAGTCCTACGTCTGCATCAACTGTATGCCGGCCAACGGGTGCTGTTGATCAGCCATGGTGGCGTCATGCGTTTACTGCTGGCCGAGGCCCGTGGCTTGCCCCGTGAACAGTTGCTGAATGTCGAGGTGGGCCACGGCGGCTTGTTCAGCCTGCGGGTCGAGGCCGATGGTGTGTTGAGCGAGGGCGCCTGAATGCTGCCGTTCTGGATTGCCTTGCAGTTTCTCAGCAGCCTGCCGATCCGCCTGCCAGGCATGCCGCAACCCCAGGAACTGGGGCGCTCGCTGCTGTTTTATCCGCTGGTGGGGTTGTTGTTCGGCCTGCTGCTATGGGGCTTGAACACGCTGTTGATGGGCGCACCGTTGCTGTTGCACGCGGCCCTGCTGCTGACGGCCTGGGTGTTGCTCAGCGGTGGCCTGCACCTGGATGGCCTGGCGGACAGCGCCGACGCCTGGCTGGGTGGCTTTGGCGACCGCGAACGCACCCTGAGCATCATGAAGGACCCGCGCAGCGGCCCGATTGCCGTGGTCACCCTGGGCTTGGTGCTGCTGCTCAAATTCAGCGCCCTGGTGGCCCTGATTGAGCAACACAATGGCGCCGCATTGATCCTCGCCCCCTTGATCGGTCGCAGCTCGCTGCTGGCACTGTTTCTCACCACCCGTTACGTGCGCGCCGGGGGCCTGGGCCAGGCGCTGGCTGACCACTTGCCACGGCTTGTCGGGCAGCAGGTGCTGATCCTCAGCGGCCTGGCGTGTGTGTTGATCGGTGGATTCAGCGGCGGGATTGCGGTGTTGCTGGCGGCCATCTGCTTTGTGGGCTTGCGGCAACTGATGATCAACCGGCTGGGCGGCACCACCGGCGACACGGCCGGCGCCTTGCTGGAGCTGCTGGAAGTGGCGGTGTTGATTGGCCTGGTTCTGTAACACTTTCTTGCATTTCCTTAATCGCGGGTATATACACGCTCCATGCTTGCCTCCCAATGTTTATGTATCAACCTGCGTCGTGCCGCCCGTGGCGTCAGCAGGCACTATGACGGCGCCCTCGATGGCTTCGGGATCAACGTCGCCCAGTATTCCTTGCTGTGTAACCTGCAGCGTCTGAATCAACCGAGCATTTCCAGCCTGGCCGATGCCATGGGCCTGGACCGCAGCACCCTGGGGCGTAACCTGCGGGTGCTGGAGGGCGAAGGCCTGGTGCGCTGGGTCGAGGGCGACGACCTGCGCAATCGCCTGGTGGTGCTCACGGAAGAAGGCAAACAGCGCCTGGCGGCTGCGTTGCCGGCCTGGGAAGCGGCGCAGCAGAAACTGATCGATAAGTTGGGCGTGCAAAAACGCGAAACCCTGTTGGCCTTGCTGGACGAACTCGCTTAAACGCGGGCTTGTTCGACTACAAGCGGGTATATACCCGCAAGCGGAGAATAATAATGACCTTGATGTGGCGTACCAGTGGCTGGATTCTTGTCGGAAGTGCGCTGATCCTGGCCCTGTCCCTGGGTGTGCGGCATGGCTTTGGCCTGTTCCTGGCGCCGATGAGCACCGAGTTCGGCTGGGGGCGTGAAACCTTCGCCTTTGCCATCGCCCTGCAAAACCTGATCTGGGGCCTGGCGCAGCCGTTTACCGGGGCCCTGGCCGACCGCTTTGGTGCGGCCAAAGTGGTGATGATCGGCGGCGTGCTGTATGCCTTGGGCCTGGTGTTCATGGGCTTGTCGGATTCGGCGTGGTCGTTGTCCCTGAGTGCTGGTTTGCTGATCGGTATCGGCCTGTCGGGCACCTCGTTTTCGGTGATCCTCGGCGTGGTCGGGCGTGCCGTGGCCCCGGAAAAACGCAGCATGGCCATGGGCATTGCCAGTGCCGCCGGCTCTTTCGGCCAGTTCGCCATGTTGCCGGGCACCCTGGGCCTGATTGGCTGGCTGGGCTGGTCCGCCGCCTTGCTGGTACTGGGCCTGCTGGTGGCGCTGATTGTGCCGCTGGTGACGATGATCAAGGATCGCCCGCTGCCGGTCATGGCCGGCCAGCAAACCCTGCGCGAAGCTTTGCAGGAAGCCTGTTCCCATTCCGGTTTCTGGTTGCTGGCCTTCGGTTTTTTTGTCTGCGGGTTCCAGGTGGTGTTTATCGGTGTGCACCTGCCGGCGTACCTGGTGGATCAGCATCTGCCGGCGACCGTCGGCACCACGGTGCTGGCGCTGATCGGCCTGTTCAATATCTTCGGCACCTACACCGCCGGCTGGCTCGGCGGGTGGATGTCCAAGCCACGCTTGCTCACCGCGTTGTACCTGTTGCGGGCGGTGGTGATCGTGTTGTTCCTGTGGGCGCCGGTGACGCAGATGAGCGCCTATCTGTTTGGCATGGCCATGGGCTTTTTGTGGCTGTCGACCGTGCCCCTGACCAACGGTACTGTGGCGACCTTGTTTGGCGTGAGAAACCTGTCGATGCTGGGTGGGATCGTGTTCCTGTTCCATCAGTTGGGCTCGTTCCTCGGCGGTTGGCTGGGGGGTGTGGTCTATGATCGAACCGGTAACTACGATTTGATCTGGCAGGTGGCGATTGTCTTGAGCCTGGTCGCAGCCGCCCTTAACTGGCCCGTGCGTGAGCGGCCGGTGGCCAGGTTGCAGGCGCAGATGGGGGTCGCATGAACTCAATCGGGTACTGGGTTGGCGCAGTCGGCCTGCTGGCGCTGTTGCTGCTGGCCTGGTGGGGCTGGCAGCGCAGCGGGCTGGCGTTGATGCAACTGGGTATGGCGATCTGTTAAGTTGCTTGCCTGACTTTGCCCAAGGACATCCGACATGTTGATGCGCTGGCTCGCAGTACCCGCCCTGGCGGTGGCTTTTGGCGGTGTGGCCATGGCCGCCGATTGCCCGCCGTTGCTCGAAGGCCAATTGCCGAAGTTGCGCGCCAAGGAATCCATCGCGCTGTGCCAGCGGTTTGCCGGCAAGCCCCTGGTGATCGTCAACACCGCCAGTTTTTGTGGGTTCGCCCCGCAGTTCAAGGGCCTGGAGGCGCTGTATCAGCGTTACAAGGGCGACGGCCTGGAAGTGATTGGCGTGCCCTCCGACGACTTCAAGCAGGAGGCCAAGACGGGCGAGGAGACGGCCAAGGTCTGCTATGTGAATTACGGCGTGACCTTCACCATGACCGAGCCACAGAAGGTCAGGGGCGCGGATGCCGTGCACCTGTTCAAGGTCCTGGCCGAGCAAAGCAATGCGCCGAAGTGGAATTTCTACAAGTACGTGGTGGATCGCCAGGGCCGGGTGATCGCCAGCTTCTCCAGCCTGACCAAGCCCGACAGCCCGGAGCTGATCAAGGCTGTGGAGCAGGCGCTGGCTTCCAAGCCCTGATTGGCGGCCACTAAAAAGCCCCGCTTCCTGTGCAGGAGAGCGGGGCTTTTTTATACGGCGTTGGATCAGAACTTGTACGTCATGCCCAGGCCAAAACCGTTGGCGCTGTTTTTGTACTTGGCGTTGTAGCTTGCCAGAGCGTTGGAGCGGTTGACGCTGACTTCTTCTTCCTTGAGGTAGGAGTAGGCCAGGTCGATGGTCATGTTATCCATGACGGCGTAGCCCAGGCCAACACTGAAGATGGTCCGGTCGCCGGTAGGAATACGCGGCGAACGATCCGTGTTGTTGGTGGGCGACTGGTCGAAGGTCAAGCCGGTACGCAGCACAACCTGCTTGGTCAGCTGGTACGAGGTGCCCACGGCATAGGCCCAGGTATCGTGCCAGTTCTGCTCTTCCTTGATGGTGCCCACCAAGCCGGGTGCCAGGCCGCCACCGGCGCTTGTCACGCCTTTGTTGTCGACGGTGATGTCTTTCAGACGGCTCCAGCGCGTCCAGGTTGCACCGGCATACAGCTTCCAGGCGTCGTTCATGTCCTGGGTTACCGACAGGTCCCAGGATTCAGGCGTGTCGATTTTCAGCGATGCATCATAGCGGCCGGTAGCCAGGGCGCCGGAGGTCGCCCTAGGCGCGTTGACTTCGGTGTGGCCTTCCAGCTTGTACTTGACCTTCGAGTGGTAGGTCAGGCCCACACGGGTGGTGTCGGTTGCCTGGACCAGCACGCCGGCGTTGAAGCCAATGGCGGTATCGTCGCCCTTGATCTTGATCCGGGTGTCAGGCGCGGCAGGGTTCAGTGTCAGCTCTGATTCCAGGGTGCCGGCAATGCGGTTGAAGGTTGGACCAAAACCGATGGAAACCCGGTCGTTGAAGGCGTAGCTGACCGTTGGCTGGAACGTGATGACCTGCACTTCGCTTTTGCTGCCGAAGCCGCGGCCCTGATATTTGCTCTCGTAGTCGGTAATCAGGCCGAACGGTGCATACACACCGAAGCCGACAGCCCACTGGTCATTGAGTTTGTTGGTGTAGAAGCCGAACGGTACCGCCGTGAAGGGGACCATGTCGCCTTTGTTGGTGCCGCGGGAGCGACCGCTGACATCTTTGATATCGGTGGAGGCATCAATCACTGCAACACCGCCAGTGACTTGCTGGCCTTCAAGGCGAGCCATACCGGCAGGGTTGCCAAAAACAGTGCTTGCATCATCGGCAGAAGAGGAACGGCCCGCGAAACCGGTACCCATCCCGCTGACGCTTTGTTCGTTGAGGGCAAAGCCGCTTGCGAACAGTTGGGAAGAGGCCATGGCAACGGCGAGGCTAAGTGTGGTCTTGAGCATTACTTTTTTCATTATTAGAACTCCGTGGTGATCACCGCTGCGGAAAGTAACAATAAAATTCACTTAGCGCTATAGGCTGTAATGTAGGAGATAGAGCGGTTTTGTAGGACAATCCGACCAAAATTGCTGCTTTTAGCCGAATCTTGCAAAGTGCCCGATCAGCAGGCGACCTGTTTCATGGGGGATACACAGGTTTGCCAGGCCTGGGTGTAATCGCGCAGCCGGCCCTGGGGATGAAATATTTCTTTCCAGATACGCGCCATGCCCAGCAGGTCGTCGGGGCGAGGCAGTTCGGGGCGTTGTTGTTCCACCAGCAACCAGGCGATGGCAGTGGCGTAGCGCAAATTGACCGCCAGCTCCAACTGCGGCCCGCTGAGGAAGGCATGCTGGCTGGCGAGGCCGCGCACCAGGCTGGCACGTTCCGGGTCGAGGGCCAGGTAGTCGTCCCACAGGGCCCGGTGGCGCGGCTCGGTAATGCGATACAGGCCATGGCCACGCCGGTCGTGCAAGGCCGAGCCCAGTCCTGATTGGCTGGCGGCAACCCCCAGCAGCAGGGATTCGGCAGTGTGGCTGTGGCAACCCAGGTAAATCAGCGTGGGTCGGATCACATAACGACACAATTCGCTGGCGGCAATGCCCATAAAACCCTCGAAACCTTGAAAGTGGTCGACGAGGCCTGAGACGGTGGGGGCTTGGCAGCGGTGGATCGGATCTCAGGCTCGTCGGAGGCGGAACCAGCCGCCTGACTTGAAGTGTAGTGTCAGATTTGCGACGTAAAGGCCTGTTTTTAAAATATTTCTAGCTTGTGGTTATAAGCGTTATATCTGTTTGACCTAAAGCAAACCGACAAAAAACCAAATCGCGGGCAATAAAAAACCCTGCCTTGCGGGCAGGGTTTTCGATGTTCAGCGTCGGGTCAATCAGGCAACCAGGGCCTGACGGGTACGCTCGATCACGGCCTGCAGCGGCTCTGCGCTGGAGTATTGATCGGGGTACAGGCGTTCGCTGTGACGAGCGATGCCGTGTTCGTTGACCAGGGTGAAGCTGAAGCAGCCTTTGCGAGCGGCCATGATCAGGCAGTTCATTGGAGCAAAAGCATTGGTGAGGGTGCGAATGGCATCCTGAGTATGGATTTGAGTGGACATATTATGGGTGTTCCTACAAATGACACGGATAAGAACCGTGCAACGTTAAAACGTTCCAGTGACGCTGATCACCATTGATCATGCGAAGAACCCGACTGGAACAAAGCAGCCAGTTTGAAGCGCTGAATAGTTTGGCGCGCTTGGGCTGGCAGGTAGGTACTTAGGAGGGCAGGCAACACAACAGGGGCAAAGGTTCTGGGCCCAGGGTGAAGATCCTGATCAATTTGCAGGTTGGTTCGGTCAGAGTATGGAAACTTCGCGACACCCTTTGCATTGTTCAAAGGCCGTGTCGTCGCAAGTGATACCTGGAAACCATCGAGGTGGTCGATCCCATCAAGATTGACAGAACTTCTCTTTAGGGAAGCTACGTCGCGGGGATTTGTTCGACCAGAATTGACTTTCAGCTTGGTACTAACGCCGCAGATAGTAATGGCTTGAAACCGGTAAAGCAAGTGTGTTAGCCAAAATACTTTACCTGCCCCCTCTGGCCCCGCCCGCGTTTGTGTCTGGGCTGTAACGTTTTGGGCCGCAAAGCGATGGGGATATAACCACCCGGCAGGTAGTTGTGCACATTGGTTGCGCCGTGTGTCACCGGATCGACGCGCTGCCGGATGAGCCCACGAATGCCTGCATCAAAAATTTAAGTCAATGAAAAATCTGGCTTTTTTTTATTGGTGAAAAAATCGTCAGTTTAAGCGCGGCCCCCATTCCATGGGCCTTTGCGCGAGTTAAAGCACGGTTGTCCACTGAGTTATCCACAGCTTCTGTGGATTGTCCCAAGCGCTTGCTCTAGAACGGGCGTGCAGGGTTTTTTCAGCTTTACCCGTACGAAAAAAGGAGTAGAGTGGCGCGCCTTCCGTTCTGCCCTACAGTGCTTTATGAAGTTTCGCTCAGTATCACCCTCTGTTACCGACAATCCTCCGAGTGTTACCCCACCCAAGCGCTTCTCCTTGAAAGTCGCCCTGTGGCTGCTGGATAACCCGCGCATTGGCGATAACCCCAATATCAAGCATTTCGCCGGGCGTTTGCTCAAGCAGCCGGCCCGTGAAGGCGTGGTTGCGGCACAGAGCCGCCTGGGCCTGTTGATGTGTCGCGAGTGCGGCAATGCCCGGGACCGCCGCATCGGCCACGACCTCCTGCGCCAGGCCGCCCGTGCCGGCGACCCTGGCGCCCAGCGTGCACTGGGCCAGATCAAAGACTGAGCTGTCCACAAAGCGCTCGCTTGGTTAACCTTCCTCTTTTACCGTAATGGCAGGAATGGCTATGGCTTTTGACTGGACCAGTGTGGCATTGGGTCTCGCCGCTGCGGCGTTGCCTCTGTTGGTCCTGTGCTGGCAGATCCAGCGCCGCCTGAACGCCCGCAGCGCCGGTTGGGAACTGCTGGAAGAACGCCTGGCCACCGCGCAATTGGCCCAGGAAGGGCTGGCCGCGCAACTGGACGCCAGCCGCGACGAGATCAGCGACCTGAGCCAGGCCAATGCCGCCAAACAGGCGGATCTGGCGGCGGTACGCCGGGAAGTCGAACTGCTGCAAATCGACCGTGATAACGCCCGTGATGCGGCCCACGCCTGGAATATCGAACGCTCTGCCAAGGAAGGCGAACTGCGCCGCCTGGATGCCTTGTCGGCCGCCCTGCGCGCCGAACTGCGCGAGCAGCAGGACAGCCATCAACAACGCCTCAACGACCTGCAAGGCTCGCGGGATGAGCTGCGTGCGCAGTTCGCCGAGCTGGCCGGGAAAATCTTCGACGAGCGCGAGCAGCGGTTTGCCGAAACCAGCCAGCAGCGCCTGGGGCAATTGCTCGACCCATTGAAGGAACGTATCCAGTCGTTTGAAAAACGCGTGGAAGAAAGTTATCAGAATGAGGCACGTGAGCGCTTTTCCCTGGCCAAGGAGCTGGAGCGCCTACAGCAATTGAACCTGCGCCTGTCGGACGAAGCCACCAACCTCACCCGTGCCCTCAAGGGGCAGAAGACCCAGGGCAACTGGGGCGAGTTGATCCTGGAGCGGGTGCTGGAACATGCCGGCCTGGAGAAAGGTCGTGAGTACCAGACCCAGGTCAGCCTCAAGGGCCCGGATGGCGAGCGTTTCCAGCCGGACGTGCTGATCATGTTGCCGGGCGACAAGCAGGTGGTGGTGGACTCCAAGGTCAGCCTGACCGCCTATCAGCAATACGTGGCGGCCGATGACGAGGTGATCGGCCAGGCCGCCCTCAAGCAGCATGTGCTGTCGTTGCGCAATCATGTCAAAGGCTTGGCCGGCAAGGACTACAAGCGTCTGGAAGGCCTGCACAGCCTGGATTTCGTGTTGCTGTTCGTGCCCATCGAAGCCGCGTTTGCGGCGGCCTTGCAGACTGAGCCGAACCTGTTCCAGGAAGCCTTCGACCGCCATATCGTGATCGTCAGCCCTACGACGTTGCTGGCGACCCTGCGGGTGATCGACAGCCTGTGGAAGCAGGAGCGGCAAAGCCAGAACGCCCGGGAAATCGCTGAGCGCGCCGGCTGGCTGTACGACAAGTTCGTATTGTTTATCCAAGATCTGGATGAAGTGGGTAATCGCCTACAGCAGCTGGATAAGGCCTACAGTGCGGCGCGCAATAAGCTTACAGATGGTCGCGGCAATCTGGTCAGCCGGGTCGAGCAGTTGAAGCTGCTGGGCGCACGGGCCAGCAAAGGCTTGCCTGCCGATCTGTTGGAAAAAGCGATGACCGATGAAGATGGCGTCGCCCAACTCCCTGACTAAACACAGAACCCAAATGTGGGAGTGGGCCCCTGTGGGAGCGGGCTTGCCCGCGAAGACGTCGGCCCAGCAAGCATTGATGTTGACTGACCCACTGCTTTCGCGGGCAAGCCCTAATGCCAGTCAGTTAAGCGGATTCTGCTTTCTGTAGGAGCGAGCTTGCTCGCGAAGGACGTCAACGATAACGCGTGTTTGCTAGGTAACCGCGGCGCTCTCAAGTTCTTCGCGAGCAAGCTCGCTCCTACAAAAAGGCTTAACTGACTGGCATTAGGGCAAGCCCGCTCCCACATTTGATCTTCGCTGCGTTGAGCATTGCGTTCGCTTAACTGAACGCCAGCTCCCACACATTACAAAGGCAGATGCCGGTTCAACAGTGCCCGCAATGCCGCCGGCTTGACCGGCTTGGCCAGGTAATCCAACCCCGCCGCATGCACCTGGGCCACCATTTCCGGCCGGCCATCGGCGCTGATTACCACCCCGGGAATCGGCTCCGCCAGTTGCGCGCGCAGCCAGCCCATCAACTCGGTGCCTGTCTCGCCATGGTCCAGGTGGTAATCCACCAGGGCCAGTTGCGGGCGCATGCCCTCGGCCAGCAACGCCGCGCATTGCGCCTGGTCGCGGGCGGTCCAGACCTGGCAGCCCCAACGGCTCAACAGGCTGCGCATGCCAATCAGGATGCTGTCTTCGTTGTCCACACACAGCACCTGGGCACCGCTCAGTGGCAGGCCTTTTTCTGGGGTGGCCGGCACCTGCACGCTGGTTTGCGCCTTGGCCAGCGGCACGCTGACACTGAAGACGCTGCCCTGGCCCGGCCACGAACGCACCCGCAAGCGGTGCCCGAGCACCCGGCACAGGCCGTCGGCGATGGCCAGGCCCAGCCCCAGGCCCTTCTCGGCACGGGTCTGGTGGCTGTCCAGGCGCTTGAATTCTTCAAAGATGACTTTCTGTTTATCCAGCGGTATGCCCGGGCCACGGTCCCACACCTCCAGGCGCAGTTCGCCACGCCGCCGTCGCACACCCAGCAGTACCGGGCCGTGGGCATAGCGGAAGGCGTTGGTCAGGAAGTTCTGCAGGATGCGCCGCAGCAGCTTGATATCACTGTCGACGCGCAAGCGGCTGCCGCGCAGGCGGAAACGCAAGCCTTGTTCCTGGGCCAGCACCTTGAACTCCGCGCCCAGGGCATCGAACAGTTCATTTAAGGCGAACGGCTGGCGCTGGGGGTTGATCTTGCCGTTTTCCAGGCGGGAGATATCCAGCAAGTCGCTGATCAGGTCTTCGGCCGAGCGCAGCGAACTGTCCAGGTGCTGCACCAGTTGCCGGGCCTCGCCGGACAAGCCTTCGCTCTGGTGGGAGAGGGCGGCGGAGAACAGTCGCGCCGCGTTCAGCGGCTGCATCAGGTCATGGCTGACCGCGGCGAGGAAGCGGGTTTTCGACTGGTTGGCCGATTCGGCCACGCCTTTGGCATCGGTCAGGGCCACGTTCAGTTGCGACAGTTCATGGGTCCGCTCGGTGACTCGCTGTTCCAGGCCCTCATTGGCCTCGGTCAGGGCCTGTTCGGCCTCGCGGAACGCGGTGATGTCGGTGAAACTCATGACAAACCCGCCACCGGGCATCGGGTTGCCGATCAGCTCGATCACCCGACCGTTGGGGAACAGCCGCTCCGACGTATGCGCCCGGCCCTGGCGCATCCAGTGCAGGCGCCGCGCCACATGGACTTCGGCCTCGCCTGGGCCACACAGCCCTCGCTCGGCGTTGTAGCGAATAATGTCGGCAATCGGCCGGCCGACGCTGATCAGGCCGTCAGGGTAGTTGAACAGCTCCAGGTAGCGGCGGTTCCAGGCCACCAGCTTGAGGGACTGGTCCACCACGCTGATGCCCTGGGTGATGTTCTCGATCGCGCCCTGCAACAGCGCGCGGTTGAATTGCAGCACTTCGGAGGCTTCGTCAGCGATACGGACGACGTCCTCCAGTTGCATTTCCCGGCCTTCAATCGCCGCTTTCACCACCGCCCGCGTCGAGGATGCCCCCAGCACGCCAGCCAGCAGCCGCTCGGTGTGGGCGATCCAGTCGTTGTCGGCATTCTGGTTGGGGTTAAAGCCCTTGCCCTGGCGGTAGGCGAAGCGGATGAAGCTCTGTTGCGCGCGTTCTTCGCCGACAAAGCGCGCTGCCAGGCTCAACAGGTCATTGATCTGCACCGACAGCATGGAGCGGGCGCTGGCGCGCTGGCTGGTTTCCTGGCCGATAAACCGCCCGGCCTGCCAATGCTCCGACACCCGTGTACGCGACAGCACCGAGACCCAGGCAAACAGGGTGAAGTTACCGGCCAAAGACAGCACCACACCCTGGGTCAGCGGGGTGATCGGCAGCCCCAGCGGGTTGCCATGCAGCCAGGCCAGGCCGGGGAAGATATTCAGCGACCAGCCCAGGCTGTGGGCGGCAATCGGCAACACCAGGGTGTAGAACCACAGGAAGGTGCCCGCCGCCAGGCCGGCAAACACGCCGCGCCGGTTGGCCTGCTTCCAGTACAGCGCGCCGAGCATCGCCGGTGCCAGTTGGGTCACCGCGGCAAAGGCGATCTGGCCGATGGTTGCCAGGCTGGCGGTGGAGCCGAGCAGGCGATAACTGACATAGGCCAGCAGCAGAATAATCACGATGCTCACCCGGCGTACCGAGAGCATCCAGTGGCGGAAGACTTCAAACGGGCGCTCGGCGTTGGTGCGGCGCAGCAGCCACGGCAGCAACATATCGTTGGAAACCATGGTCGACAACGCCACGCTCGCGACGATGACCATGCCGGTCGCCGCCGAAGCGCCGCCGATAAACGCCAGCAACGCCAGGGCCGGATGGGCTTCGGCCAGGGGCAGGCTGATCACGTAGGAGTCCGGCAGTACCGAGCTGGGCAGCAGCATCTTGCCGCCCAGGGCAATCGGCACCACAAACAGCGCCGCCAGCACCAGGTACGCCGGGAACACCCACTTGGCCAAGCGCAGGTCCTGAGGCTCGATGTTCTCGACCACGGTGACGTGGAACTGACGGGGCAGGCAGATGATCGCCATCATCGCCACGCCGGTCTGCACCACCATCGAGGGCCAGTTGACGGTCTCTTTCCAGTATTCCTCCAGCCTCGGCGCAAGCATTGCCTGGCTGAACAGATCGTTGAAACCGTCGTACAGGCCGTAGGTCACAAACGCACCCACGGCAAGAAAGGCGAACAGCTTGACCAGGGACTCGAAGGCAATCGCCAGCACCATGCCACGGTGGTGCTCCGTGGCGTCGAGGTTGCGCGTGCCGAACACGATGGTGAACAGCGCCAGCACCAGGGACACGATCAAGGCGGTGTCCTGGGCCCGGGTGCCGGTGGCATCGGCGCCGGCGCCAATCAGCAGGTTGACCCCCAGCACGATGCCTTTGAGTTGCAGGGCAATATAAGGCAGCACGCCCACCAGGCAGATCAGCGCCACCACCACGGCCAGGGACTGGGACTTGCCATAGCGTGCAGCGATAAAGTCGGCGATGGAGGTGATGTTTTCCTGCTTGCTGATCAGCACCATTTTTTGCAGGACCCAGGGCGCCAGTACTAGAAGCAGGACCGGTCCCAGGTAGATCGGTAAAAATGCCCACAACTGTTCGGCAGCCTGGCCTACAGCGCCGAAGAAGGTCCAACTGGTGCAATACACCGCCAGCGACAGGCTATACACCCAGGCACGCACCCGTGGCGGCAGCGGCGCGTGGCGACGGTCACCGTAGAAGGCGATGGCAAACATAATGGCCATATAGGCCAGGGCAACGGCGGCGATCAGCCCGCTGGACAACGTCATGAGTACTCCAGGCATAAGAACACCCAGGCATTCCAGGCCCGGGACGACAGTCTCGCATGCTGGCCGGGGTTAGTCAGTGTCGACGAAGGTCGTGTAGGGGCGGTTCCTACGAGCGCGGAGGCAGGGTTTTCTGGCGCAGGAGGTAGATCGTCACCAGCACCGCACTGGTCAACATGAAGCCACGTGCCCAGGGCAGTGGCACCAGGTAGCAGGACAGGCCGATGCTCAACCACATCAGGCCGATGGCGTACACCTTGCCTTTTAATGGGATACCGTTGCCATCCAGGTAATCACGGATCCACGGGCCAAGGCGCGGGTGATTCACCAGCCAGTGGTAGAAACGCGGTGAGCTACGGGCAAAGCAGCCGGCAGCCAAGAGCAGGAAAGGGGTGGTCGGCAAGACTGGCAGGAAAATCCCGATCACCCCGAGCACCACGCTCAACCAGCCAATGGCCAATAGAACGTAGCGCACAATCGGGGAGCGGTTGCCCATGGGCGCCACGGGCGGGGGACTTAGTGATGGCGAGGCTTGAGGATCGCCGGTTTTTCGTCGGGGGCGTTGCACAGCAGGTACAGGGCGGTCAGGGCTTCCGGGATCTGTACGATCATGTCGTCCATCAGGTTGGCGTCGCTGGCGATATCGGCGAACTCAGGCTGGTCGTCGAACAGGCCGGAACCGACCATGATCGGCAGCAGCATTTCGCTGACTTCTTCCTCGGCGGTTTCAAACCAGGCCGCTTCACGCAGGAACACCCCTTCCATAAAGCCAATGCACCAGCCGCGCAGGTCGGAGTCATCCGGCTCTTCGCCCAGGTCGAGCTCGCAAGGCAGCTCGAACTCTTCATCGGACGCCAGTTGGCGGGAGATGTGGGCCTTGAGCTGGAGCAGGGTTTCTTCGATTTCGGTGCGCTGGGCCTCGTCCTTGTAGTGCGGCTCTTCGGCGAACAGGGCGTCGATCCATTCGCGATCAGGCACCGGTTCAGAGCAGATCGACAGGGCGGTCAGGTAGCCGTGGGCGGCCACGTAGTCCAGCGCCTCGTCATGCAGCTCATCGGCATCGAGGAAGGCTTGCAGGCGGTTTAGTTGCTCAGCGAAGGACATTGAAAGACTACCTTGGGAATAAACGATGCTGAATTCTAGGCCTTCTTGAGCGCACAGGCCAGCCGCACGGCATATTTGCAAGGTTTTCAGATGGGCCGCTATTCGTCAGTGGCACCCTTTGCCGAGGAGTGCTCGGGTATACTGCCGCGTTTTGTGATGCCCCTACAGGCCGGAGGCGGTTGCGGGAAAAGTTCGCTTACGGATTATTTTCCGGGCAGGCGCGCTTTTTCAGCCAGCCTGTACAGAGGGATTTCGGTGGAATTTGGAGTTTTTCATGCTTGAACAGGCTCAACGCGTCCTCAAGGACATCTTCGGCTACGACAGCTTTCGTGGCCGCCAGGGTGCGATCATTGAGCGCGTGGCCAGCGGCGGTGATGCGCTGGTCCTGATGCCTACAGGCGGCGGCAAGTCATTGTGCTTCCAGGTGCCGGCACTGCTGCGTGAAGGGCTGGCGGTGGTGGTCTCGCCGCTGATCGCGCTGATGGACGATCAAGTGGCTACCCTGGAAGAGTTGGGCGTTGCCGCCGCCGCCTTGAACTCCACCCTGAGCGCCGAACAGCAACGCGACCTGGCGGCGCGGATCCGCCGTGGCGAAGTGAAGATGCTCTACCTGGCGCCCGAGCGTTTGGTCCAGCCGCGGATGCTGGCGTTCCTGCAAAGCCTGGATATCTCCCTGTTTGCCATCGACGAGGCCCACTGCGTCTCCCAGTGGGGCCACGATTTCCGGCGTGAATACCTGCAATTGGGGCAACTGGCCGAGCTGTTCCCCAATGTGCCGCGCATTGCCCTGACGGCCACGGCCGACAAGCGCACCCGCGAAGAAATCGTCGAGCGCCTGCACCTGCAGAACGCCGAGCGTTTTCTTTCCAGTTTCGACCGCCCCAATATCTTTTATCGCATCGTGCCCAAGGAACAGCCGCGCAAGCAGTTGCTCGCATTCCTCTCCGAGCGGCGCAGCGATGCCGGGATTGTCTACTGCCTGTCACGCAAGAAGGTCGATGAAGTGGCGGCGTTCCTGTGCGAGCAGGGTTACCCCGCACTGCCTTACCACGCCGGCCTGCCCAACGAGTTGCGGGCTTATCACCAGAAGCGCTTCCTCAACGAGGAAGGCCTGATCATGGTGGCGACCATTGCGTTTGGCATGGGCATCGACAAGTCCAACGTGCGCTTCGTGGCCCATATGGACCTGCCCAAGTCCCTGGAGGCGTACTACCAGGAAACCGGACGTGCCGGCCGCGATGGCCTGCCGGCGGATGCCTGGATGGTCTATGGCCTGCAGGATGTGGTGATGCTCAAGCAGATGCTGCAGAACTCCGAGGGCGATGAGCGTCACAAGCGCCTGGAGCAGCACAAGCTCGATGCCATGCTGTCGCTGTGTGAAGAAACCCGCTGCCGCCGCCAGACCTTGCTCGCCTATTTCGACGAAGACATGCCCCAGCCCTGCGGGCATTGCGACAACTGTGTAGATGGTGTGCAGACCTGGGATGCCACTGAGCCAGCACGTCAGGGCCTGTCGGCGATCTTCCGCACCGGCCAGCGTTATGGCGTCGGCCATCTGGTGGATGTGCTGCTGGGCAAGGACAACGAAAAAATCCGCAGCTTTGGCCATCAGCACCTGTCGGTGTACGGCGTGGGCAAGGCGCGGGCTGAAGGTGAGTGGCGTTCGCTGTTCCGCCAGATGGTCGCCCGTGGCCTGGTGGATATCGACCTGGAAGGCTATGGCGGCCTGCGCCTGAACGACAGTTGCCGGCCCCTGCTCAAGGGCGAGGTCAGCCTGGAGCTGCGCCGCGACCTCAAGCCGCAGACCACTGCCAAATCCAGCAGCACCAGCCAGGCCAGCCAACTGGTGCGTGGCGAAGAACGCGAACAATGGGAAGCCCTGCGTGCCTTGCGCCGCAAGCTGGCGCAAGAGCACAGCGTGCCGCCCTACGTCATTTTCCCCGACTCCACCTTGCTGGAGATGCTGCGCGAACAACCGACCACCCTGGCCGAAATGGCCAGGGTCAGCGGCGTCGGCGCACGCAAGCTGGAGCGTTATGGCCAGGCCTTCCTGGAAGTCCTTGGCGGCCAGGCCGAAGCGCCCAAGGAAATCGCCGATATCCGCCACGAACTGATCAGCCTGGCCCGCGCCGGCATGACCCCGATCCAGATCGCCGGGCAGTTGCAGTGCTCGGAAAAGAACGTCTACACCTTGCTGGCCGAGTCCATTGGCAAACAGCAATTGTCCCTGGAACAGGCCCTCGACCTGCCGGAAGACTTGCTGGGTGAAATCCAGGATGCGTTTCTCGACGGCGAAGGTGAATTGCCACCTGTTTCCGATATAGCGCCGCTGTTTACCGGGCGGGTGCCCGAGGGCGTTTTGTACTGTGTACGGGCCGCTTTGCAGTCGGAATTCGAGATTTGATGCGTCAATTACGACAATGTAACGAATCAGTACATTGCAAGCCTTGCCTACTGTCATGGGTCATGCTTAGCTGACTAATAATTAGCCACACTTTATTTTCAGTCTAACCCATGAGTTTTTTATGCCGTTAACCGATCAACACCGTTTTGGCATGCAGTTGGCGCAAATGTCCCGTGGCTGGCGCGCCGAGCTGGATCGCCGTCTGGCGGGGCTGGGGTTGTCCCAGGCACGCTGGCTGGTGCTGCTGCATCTGGCACGCTTTGAAGAAGCACCGACCCAGCGTGAGCTGGCCCAGAGTGTCGGGGTAGAGGGGCCCACATTGGCGCGCCTGCTCGACAGTCTGGAAAGCCAGGGCCTGGTGCAACGCCAGGCCGTGCTGGAAGATCGGCGTGCCAAGCGCATTGTGTTGTGTGATACCGCACGGCCGCTGATCGAGCAGATCGAGACCATTGCCACGGCTTTGCGTCAGGAGTTGTTTGTAGGGGTCGATGAGGAGGATATGCGGGTGTGCATGCGGGTACATGGGCATATCCTGGCGAACCTGGAAAAGACCTGATGTCTGCGATACCCATGATCTAAAGGTGGGAGCGGGCTTGCCCGCGATGGCGTCGGGTCAGTGACTGGATATTTGGCTGACACTCCGTCATCGCGGGCAAGCCCGCTCCCACACAAGCCTGCTCTACCTCGGCTAAGTGTTGTTGTTAGAACGTCTGCCCAAGGTTCAGATACACCGCCTTCTGATTGTCATCATTAAACCCATAGCTGAAATTCAACGGCCCCAGTGGCGTATCAAACCCGAGGAAAATACTCGCGGCATTGATATAGCCACTGTCGAACTCATTGTCGTTGTTCCATGCCCGCCCGCGTTCCAGGGAGGCGCCCAGGTACAGTGGGAAGTCCAGTGGCAAGTACGAGCGTGGGGTCAGGCGGCGGTAGTAGACCGCGCGCATCAGGCTGATGTTCTGCCCGGAAATCGCATCCTGGCGGAACCCCGACAACTGCCGTGCACCGCCCAGCAGGAAGCTGGAAATCACCACGTCGGAATCATCCAGGGTGCGCCCGTAGCGGCCGCCCAGTACCAGGGTGTCCGGGCCGTGGCTCATGGCCTTGTCCAGCTTGAGCTCCCATTGCCGGTAGCGCTGGTCCGAGCCCAGGCCCGGCTCGAATTCGCGGTAGGCCAGGCCGATATCTTCGCCGGAGTGGGGGAAGTACACGTTATCCAGGGAGTCGAATGAGTACTTGAGCTCGTAGAACCCCTCGCTGAAGCTCACGCTTGGCAAGTCGCGGTCGCCAATGCGCACATCGGCCTTGCCCCAGGCCTCGCCGACGCCAAAGCGGATTTCGCCGCTATTGCCGATCTGCCGGCCGACGTTCAGGCCAAAACCATAGCGTTCAAGGCGGTATTCGGAGATCGGGTCGTTATCCAGGATCAGTTCCACATTCTGCGCCTGCGCACTGATATAGGGGGCGACGAAATAGCGCGAGCCGGCATCCATCGGCTGATAGAACTCGCTGTACAGCTCCTGGCGATCACCGATCTGCACCCTGGTAAGCCACTCGGCGCCGAGGCGATTGATGCCGTTGATGCGGTAGCTGGCGCCGAGGTTGAACGCGCTGTCGCCGCGCATGTCATCGGACAGGTTGAGCCCCAGGCGCAGGTAGTCGGTGCCGCTGCGTTTGCCGCGCGCGCTGATGACCAGGGTGTTGTCCGGGCCTTTTTTCACCACGCGGTATTGCACCTGCTCGAAGTAATCCAGGCCGTATAGGGTGCCCATGTCCGATTGCAGGCGCGCCAGGTTCAGCGGCTCGCCAATGGGTTGGCGGATGTAGTAGCGGATCACGTCGTCGCCGACTTTCGAGTCGTTTTCCACCTTGATCGCCGTGATCGTCGGGTTGCGCTGGCCCGGCGTGCGGGCGGCGGTCAGTTCGGCGTCCACCGATTGGGTGGGGCGCAAGCGTGCCAGGCGGGTGTCCAGGGCGCGGGTGGCGCGGTAGCCGGCGTCGATCATGTCCTTGGCCCGGCCAAAGTCGGTCACGCCATACGCGGCCAGCGGTGGCTGGATCAGTACATCGCCGGGGTGCAGGGCCTTGAGCTGCTCCTCGGAGTTGCGGCGGGTCATCAGGGTGATGGACTGGTTGAGCACATCCACCACCGTCGCCAGTTGCTTGCGGTTGCGCAATGGCGTGCCGATATCCACCACAATGGCAATATCAACCCCCATTTCCCGCGCCACATCCAGGGGGATGTTATCGGTCATGCCGCCATCCACCAGCAGCCGGCCGTCTAGCTCCACCGGGGCGAACACCGCCGGGATCGACATGCTGGCGCGGATTACCTGGGGCAGGTGGCCCTTGCGAAACACCACTTTTTCGCCACTGCTGATATCGGTGGCCACGGCGCGAAATGGGATCGGCAGCTTGTCGAAGTCGCGGGTGTTGCTACTGTGGGCGAACATGCTCTCCAGCAGCAGCGCCAGGTTCTGGCCCTGGATCACGCCCAGGGGCAGGCCCAGGCTGCCGTCGTCACGAAAGCTCAGTTTCTGCTTGATCAAAAAGTCCCGGTCATCCTGCTTGCGCCGGAACGGCACGTCTTCCCGGGGCGGGGCATCGGACAGCGCCAATTGCCAGTCGATGCCCAGGGCGAGTTTTTCCAGCTCGTCGATCTTGTAGCCCGATGCGTACAGCCCGCCAATCACCGCGCCCATGCTGGTGCCGGCAATCGCGTCGATGTGGATGCCTTGCTCTTCCAGGGCCTTGAGCACACCGATGTGGGCCAGGCCCCGGGCCGCACCGCCAGAGAGCACCAGGCCGATTTTCGGGCGTGGCGCTTCCACGGCTTGGACAAGGACAGGGAGCAGGCACAGCAACAGGCAGGACAACAGGCGGCGCATCATCAATCTCGGGGCTGGATGATAAAGGCCGGTATTATAGCCATCCGATCCACCTGTCCCGTCATACAGGAGTCTGTCATTTCATGTCCGCACCCAAGCCCGAAATTGTCATCACCTATTGCACCCAATGCCAGTGGTTGCTGCGCGCCGCGTGGCTGGCCCAGGAGCTGTTGAGCACCTTTGCCGACGACCTCGGCAAGGTGGCGCTGGAACCGGCGAGCGGCGGGGCGTTTCGCATTACCTGCGACGGTGTGCAGATCTGGGAGCGCAAGGCCGATGGTGGTTTCCCGGAGGCCAAGGTGCTCAAGCAGCGGGTGCGCGACCAGATCGACCCCGAGCGGGACCTGGGGCACAACGACCGAGCCTCATAAACGACACTGCCGGCGCAGGGCCGGCAGTGGCGAATGGTTTACTTGGCGGCCATTTTATTCTTGATCCAGCCGACGACAAACGTCAGCACCAGGCCACCGACGCCGCCGCCGACAATATTGCTGCCCACGGCGGCAACATCCAGCGCGCCGCCCGCCGGCAGGCCGCTGATTGCTGCAACGATCTGCCCCAGCACCAGGCCGCCGACGCCACCGACCATGGTGTTGAGCCCGGAACCCAGGCCTTGCTTGCTAAGGCCGGCGATATTGCCGCCGACCGCGCCACTGATGATCTGAATGATCAGGGTGATGAACATGTCCATGGTGAAACTCCTGCATCGCGTTAAGGGAGTGACCACTCGCATGCAGCAACTTCAAGGACCACGGCTGTCGTCGAGGAGTCTGTATCCGTTGAACGACGGCTGACTGTTGCGGATACAAAAAGTATAGATCAGGCCATGGCCGGCGGCTGTTTAGCCTTGGCCGGGCGGCTCATCAACCCTGAGACGACAATGGCGGCAATGATCAGCGCGCCGCCCAGCAGCATGCGCAGGGTCGGGGTTTCGCTGAACAGCAGCCAGGCCACGCTGATGCCGTACACCGGCTCCATGGCGAACACCACCGCAGCGGTGCGCGCCTTGAGCACCTTGAGGCTGGCGACGAACAAACTGTGGGCCAGGCCGGTACAGAACACCCCCAGCAGGCCGATCCACAACCAGTCCAGGGCGCGTACCTCGCCAAGGTCGGGAGCGGCGACGGGCAACAGGCACAGCGCTACTACGACGTTCTGGCACAGGGCCGCCTGCACGGGCGGGATACTGGCGCTGGCCCGGTTGTTCAATGACAGCAGCGAGAACAGCAGGCCCGAGACCACGGCCCAGACCAGGCCACTGGTGGCTTGGCTGGCCAGGTCGAAGTCCGGGGTGACCAGCACCAGGCCGATGCTGACCAGCACCACCAGCACCATTTCATTGGCGCGGATCCGCTCGCGGAAGATCAGCCCTTCAAGGATCACGGTGAACGCCGGGAATGTGGCAAAACCCAGCGTCGCAATCGCCACCCCGGCCACTTTTACCGCGATAAAGAAACTCACCCAGTGCCCGGCCAGCAGCAAGCCGCTGAGCAGCAGGCGTCGCAGGTCGGCGCTGTAGAGCTTTTGCCACGGTGTGTTGCTGGCAAAACGGGCGAACAACACCAGGGCGAGCACCGCGAACGCGGCACGGCCAAACACGATAATGCTCGGCGAGGCGGCGGCGAGTTTGCCGAAGACGCCGGTGAGGCCAAACATCAATGCACCGATGTGCAGGGCGCCGAGGGCAGTGCGCGGGGTCATGGCAGTCCTTAAAACAGTGAACAGGCAGGCATCCAGTCTAGAGCGCCTGGCGCCGGGGTGTCTGTTGCGGGAGTCGCCGGTTTTATCGCAGGACTAGCGCCCGTTGTCGAGCCGGCGCAGGGCCCCGGGCGAGCGGCCGAACTCGCGCAGCACCGCAGCGGCAAACGCGCTTTGCGAGCCATAGCCGACCCGCGCGGCGATCTCGCCAATCGGCAGGTGACTGTCGCGCAACAAGCCCCGGGCCATGTGCAGGCGGCGGGTGCGGATGTAGTCCATGGGCGTCTGCCCGCACTCACTGATAAAGCGGGCGTGCAGGCGGGCGACAGACATATCCGCCAGCCGCGCCAGATCTGCGACCTGTAGCGGGTAGGCCGCATGCTGGTCGATATGGGCGTTGAAGGCGCCATAAGGCAGGCGTCGCGCGCCGGCTAGCGCAGGCGCCTGGCCATTGAGGGTGGCCAGTAGCAGCACCGCGCCTTGCTGGGCGATCAACGGGTCATCCAGTGCACCACTCGCCAGCCAGTTGACCAATTGGCCCTGGCGGGCATCCAGGCTCACCCGTGCCGGGCGGTCCAGCAGGCGGCGACTGGCATCGGCGTGTTCGCCCAACGACTGCACCAGCCACTGTTCGTCGGGCACATCCAGCACCAGGCACTGGCTGCCCTGGGGGCTGCCGCAGGCGTGATGGGTGGCGAAGGGCAGGACCATCACCCCTTGCGGGCGGACTTCACCGCCGATGCCTTCTACCTCGAAATCCAGGCGGCCGGCCAGGCCGAACACCAGTTGCGCATGGTCATGGCTATGGGCAATCAGGTCGTGGGTGTAATGGCGCAGCGTGAGGGTCGGTCCCATCGCAATCTCCCGGGCAGGGCGGCAGTTTACACCGCCGACGGGCGGCGGGCGCTGTCATCTGACTGACGCAAGACTGTCATGGGCTATTAATTGCCCGGGAGCAAGCTGGCGAAAACACCCGTGAGGTATGCCCATGACCAGCGCCGAGCTCGCCAAACCCAGCCGCAAGCAACGGGTACGGACCCTGTGGATCTCCGACGTGCACCTGGGCACCCGGGACTGTCAGGCCGAACATCTGTCGCAGTTCCTCAAGGGCTACCACGCCGACAAGGTGTACCTGGTGGGCGATATCATCGACGGCTGGAAACTGCGCAGCGGCATGTATTGGCCCCAGGCCCACACCAATGTGATCCGCCGCCTGCTGACCATGAGCAAGCGCGGCACCGAGGTGATCTACGTCACCGGCAACCACGACGAATTTCTGCGCCGCTATTCAAAGCTGATCCTGGGCAATATCCAACTGGTGGACGAAGCGGTGCATGTGACCGCCGATGGCCGGCATTTGCTGGTGATCCATGGCGACCAGTTCGACGTAATTACCCGTTACCACCGCTGGCTGGCGTTTCTTGGCGATTGGGCCTACGAATTCACTCTGACCCTCAACCGCTGGCTGAACCACTGGCGGGCGCGCTATGGCTACGGCTACTGGTCGCTGTCGGCGTACCTCAAGCATAAGGTGAAGACGGCGGTGAGCTTTATCAGCGATTTCGAGGAAGCCATTGCCCATGAAGTGACCAAGCGCGAGTTGCACGGCGTGGTGTGCGGGCATATTCACCATGCGGAGATTCGCAAGGTGGGCGAGGTGGACTACCTCAATTGCGGGGATTGGGTGGAGTCGTGCACGGCATTGATCGAGCACTGGGATGGGCATATCGAGCTGTATCGGTTGGCGGATGCCCAGGCCAAGGAGGCGCAGGTCAAGGCCGAGATGGTTGTTGGCTAAAGATTGCCTCGGTCAAAAATGTGGGAGCGGGCAAGCGCGCTCCCACATTTGGATAGCGTTTTGTCTTAGGGTTTACATACGTCCGCAATGGCATCGGCAAGCAAGCCCAGGCGCGTCTCATCAATCCCCGCCACGTTGGCCCGCCCGGAACTGACCATATACACGCTGTGCTTTTCCCGCAGTTGCTTCACCTGTTCGGCGCTCAGGCCGGTATAGGAAAACATCCCGCGCTGCACGCCGACATGGGCAAAACGCTCGGCCAAACCGTGGGGCACCAGCGCTTCGACCAGGCCCGAACGCAATTGCGCGATGCGCGAGCGCATGCCTTCGACTTCGCTGCTCCACAGCTGTTTGAGCTCAGTGTCGCCGAGGATGGTCGCGACCACCGCCGCGCCATGATCCGGCGGTGTCGACCACAGGTTGCGCGCAATAAATGCCAGCTGGCTGCGCACATCCAACAGCTTCTCGGCATCGTTGGCGCACACGATCAGCGCGCCGACGCGGTCGCTGTACAAGCCAAAATTCTTCGAGCAGGAACTGGTGACCAGCACCTCAGGCAGCTCATCGGCAAACAGGCGCACGGCCCAAGCGTCCTGCTCCAGGCCATCGCCAAAACCCTGGTAGGCGAAGTCGATCAGTGGCAGCAGTTGGCGCTCGCGCACGATTTGCAGCACCTGGCGCCAGTCGTCCTGGGACAGGTCGAAACCGGTGGGGTTGTGGCAGCAGGCGTGCAGCAGCACCACGTCGCCCTCGGGCACGGTAGCCAGGGTGGCGAGCATGGCCGGCACGTCCAGGCGGTTGTCACTGCCCACATAGGGGTAGTGGCTGACCTTGAGCCCGGCCTTGGCGAAGATGGTTTCGTGGATCGGCCACGTCGGGTTGCTCAACCACACGCCACGGCCTGGCAGGCTGTGGGCGATAAAGTCGGCGCTCAGGCGCAGAGCGCCGGTGCCACCCGGGGTTTGTGTGGCGCCAGCGCGTTGTGCCTTGAGCAGTGCAGACCCGGCGCCCAGCACCAGTTCAGTGACCAGGCGGCCGAAAGCCGGGTCGCCATGCCCGCCAATGTAGGTCTTGGTGGTTTGCTGCTCGACCAGGCGCTGTTCGGCGCGTTTTACCGCTTGCAGGATCGGGGTCAGGCCCTGGGCATCCTTATACACGCCCACGCCCAGGTCGAATTTTTGCGGGTTGGCATCCTTGGCATAGGACTCCATCAGCCCCAGGATCGGATCCCCGGGCACCCGGCCAATCGCGGCAAAATGCATCACTTGCGGCCCTCGGCATCCTTGGCCACTGCGTCGGTGCGCGCGGCCATGATGAAGTCGTTGCGGTGCAGGCCCTTGATCGAGTGGCTCCACCAGGTCACGGTGACTTTGCCCCATTCGGTCAGCAGGCCAGGGTGATGGCCTTCAGCCTCGGAGATTTCGCCCATGGCGTTGGTAAAGGCCAGGGCAAATTTGAAGTTCTTGAACAGGAATACTTTTTCCAACTGCATCACGCCGTCGCGCACTTCGATGTTCCAGTCGGGGATCTGCTTGATCAGCACCGGCAGTTCTTCGTCGCTGACTTGTGGGGCATCGGCGCGGCAGGCTTCGCAATGGGTTTGGGTCAAAGGGGTCATAACGGTGTTCCTGAAATCGAGTATGTGGAATTCGGTTGCCAGTCGCGTCACCCTAAAGCAACACGCGGCCAGGGAACAGACTCACCTGGCCTTTAAAGCATCAGTTCAAGCCGCCTTGGGCTTGGGGGGGAACAGCGGTGCGTGCAGCCCCAACTGCATGCCGCGCTCGACCATGCCCATGATGTCTTCCTGCGCCACTTCAAACAGGCGCTTGAGGTTGGGCAGGGCGAAATACAGCGGCTGCAGGATGTCGATGCGATATGGGGTGCGCATGGCTTCCAGCGGGTCGAAGGCTTGGTGCTTGGGCTCATCCGAGAGGCAGTACACCGTCTCCTTGGGCGACGACAGAATGCCGCCACCGTAGATGCGCCGGCCTTCGGGCGTGTCCACCAGGCCGAACTCGATGGTCATCCAGTACAGGCGCGCCAGGTACACGCGTTGCTCTTTGGTGGCCGCCAGGCCGAGCTTGCCATAGGTGTGGGTGAATTCGGCGAACCAGGGGTTGGTCAGCAGTGGGCAGTGGCCGAAAATCTCGTGGAAAATATCCGGCTCTTGCAGGTAATCCAGCTCTTCGCGGGTACGAATAAAGGTCGCCACCGGAAATTGCTTGTTGGCGAGCAATTCAAAGAAGGTCTGGAAGGGGATCAGCGCCGGCACCCGCGCCACTTGCCAGCCGGTGGTTTCGGCCAGCACTTTGTTGATTTCGGCGAGTTGCGGAATACGGTCATGGGGCAGGCCGAGCTTGTCGATGCCGTCCAGGTATTCCTGGCAGGCGCGACCCTCGATCACTTTCAGTTGACGGGTGATCAGGGTGTTCCACACCGCGTGTTCTTCGGGCGGGTAGTGGATAAAACCTTGCGCATCGGGCTCGCGGGCCACGTAGTGCGTCTGCTTCATACGGCTCTCCTGCTAGGCATTCGTTCTTGTTATGTCCTGCTATGGGCTTATTGATACTCCGCCTGGCCGTGGATTCCACCCGCCTCTAAGGGAAGGCTGTAGGAAAATTCGATAGCTATCGTAAAGTATTCGTTACGATTTCGCTGTGGTGCACCCTGCATTGCGCTTTGCTGGTTTGAAAAGGCCGCTAGCTGTCACATAATCTTGACGACTATCTGCGTCCGGCGACAAAAAGACGCAACCCGATCAGCCCTCCTACAACAAACCGGGCCTTTACATGCGTATCAAAGTGCATTGCCAGAACCGCATCGGCATCCTGCGGGACATCCTCAACCTGTTGGTGGAGTACGGGGTCAACGTGGCCAAGGGCGAGGTCGGCGGCGAACATGGCAATGCCATCTACCTGTACTGCCCGAACCTGGTGAACATGCAGTTCCAGGCCCTGCGCCCGCAGTTCGAGGCGATTGCCGGGGTGTTTGGCGTCAAGCGGGTAGGGCTGATGCCCAGCGAGCGTCGGCATATGGAACTCAATGCATTGCTGGGGGCATTGGAATTCCCGGTGTTGTCCATCGACATGGGCGGTTCGATTGTCGCGGCCAACCGCGCAGCGGCGCAGTTGCTCGGGGTGCGCGTGGATGAGGTGCCGGGCATTCCCTTGTCGCGCTACGCCGAGGACTTCGACCTGCCGGAACTGGTGCGTGCCAGCAAGTCGCGGATCAATGGCCTGCGGGTCAAGGTCAAGGGTGATGTGTTCCTCGCTGACATCGCGCCGCTGCAGTCCTCTGAACATGACGACAGCGAAGCCATGGCCGGCGCCGTGCTGACCTTGCACCGCGCCGACCGCGTCGGCGAGCGTATCTACAATGTGCGCAAGCAGGAGCTGCGCGGCTTCGACAGTATTTTCCAAAGCTCCAGAGTCATGGCCGCCGTGGTACGTGAGGCCCGACGCATGGCGCCCCTCGACGCGCCCCTACTAATAGAAGGCGAAACCGGCACCGGCAAGGAGTTGCTGGCGCGTGCCTGTCACCTGGCCAGCCCGCGTGGGCAGTCGCCGTTGATGGCGCTCAATTGCGCCGGCCTGCCGGAGTCGATGGCCGAGACCGAGCTGTTTGGCTATGGCCCTGGCGCCTTTGAAGGGGCGCGGGCGGAGGGCAAGTTGGGGCTGTTGGAACTGACGGCGGGCGGTACGCTGTTTCTCGATGGCGTGGGCGAAATGAGCGCGCGGTTGCAGGTGAAGTTGCTGCGCTTTCTGCAGGACGGTTGCTTCCGGCGTGTAGGCAGTGATGAAGAGGTCTACCTGGATGTGCGGGTGATCTGTGCGACCCAGGTGGATTTGTCGGAGCTGTGTGCCCGCGGGGAGTTTCGCCAGGATCTCTACCACCGGCTCAATGTGCTGTCGCTGCATATCCCGCCGTTGCGCGAATGCCTCGACGGGTTACCGCCGCTGGTCGAGCACTTTATCGATCAGGCCAGCCGCTTGATTGGCTGCCCGCTGCCCAAGCTGGCGCCGGCGGCCATGGAGCGGCTCAGCCACTATCATTGGCCGGGTAATGTGCGCCAGTTGGAAAACGTGCTGTTCCAGGCGGTCTCCCTGTGTGACGGTGGCCTGGTCAAGGCCGAGCATATCCGGCTGCCGGATTACGGCGTGCGCCAACCGCTTGGCGATTTCTCCCTGGAGGGTGGCCTGGAAGAGATTGTCGGGCGGTTTGAAAAGGCGGTGCTGGAGAGTTTGTATGCCGAACACCCCAGCAGTCGGTTGTTGGGTAAGCGCTTGGGGGTGTCCCATACCACCATCGCCAATAAGTTGCGTGATTACGCAGTGCTCAAGGCCGACAAATAAACCCCTGACACAACGGGATTAAAAATGTGGGAGCGGGCTTGTCGGGTCGCCGCATCGCCGCGATTGCGGTGTATCAGTGCCAGATTTGTTGGCTGACCCACCGCTATCGCGGGCAAGCCCGCTCCCACACAAGCCAGCACACATTGGACCTGTGTCAATGCCAAGACCGGTGTTTGCCGCAACCGGCAGAACTCCGCCGTTTTTCCGACTCGTCCTGCCCCTCCAATAATCCTTGATACGCCCCAACCCCTTGCCCCACCTGCCTTTCCCCGACTTTTAAAAAGTTGGTGCGCAAATTGCTAAAGACTCCTCAGTACATCGGTGGGCGGCAAACGTCCGTCAGTAAGAGGAATGAGCGTGGACAAGTACCTTTATGTGGCAATGACCGGCGCCAGCCAGAATGCACTGGCGCAAAAGGCCCATGCCAACAACCTGGCGAACATTTCCACCAACGGTTTTCAGCGTGACCTGGAACAGGCCCGCTCGATGCCGGTGTTTGGTGACAGCTTTCCGGCGCGGGCGTTTGCCCTGACCGAGCGCCCTGGCACTGACTTTTCCCCCGGCTCAATGGTCGAGACCGGCCGGGACCTGGACGTTGCCGTCGGCGGCGATGGCTGGATCGCCGTGCAAACCCCCAATGGCGGTGAGGCCTACGTGCGCACCGCGAGCATGAATATCGATGCGCTGGGCGTGCTGCGGGCCGGCAACGGGATGCCGATCATGGGCAATGGCGGGCCGATTTCGGTGCCGCCCGAGCAGAAGGTCGAAATCGGCGAAGACGGCACCATCAGCATCCGCGCCATGGGTGAAGGCCCGCGGGTGATGGCGGAAGTGGACCGCATCAAGCTGGTCAAGCCGGACCTGGCCAACATGACCAAGGGCCTGGACGGCGCGATCCACACCAAGGACGGCCAGCCGGCGGTGGCCGATGCCAGCGTCAAGGTGAATTCGGGCTTTTTGCAGTCGAGCAACGTCAATGCCGTCGAAGAAATGACGGCGGTGCTGGCCCTGTCCAAGCAGTTTGAATTGCACGTGAAAATGATGAACAGCGCCAAAGAAGACGACCAGGCCATGACCCGTGTCATGCAGATGAGCTGATTGCAGCGTCACTGATTACTAATTTCGTAACGCGGCGCCAACAAACAGGCGCACGAAGGAGAACAGCATGCTTCCGGCTCTATGGGTTGCCAAAACCGGTCTGTCCGCCCAGGACACCAACCTGACCGTTATTTCCAACAACCTGGCGAACGTTTCGACCACGGGCTTCAAACGTGATCGCGCCGAGTTCCAGGACCTGCTCTATCAGATCAAGCGCCAGCCGGGTGCCCAGTCGACCCAGGACAGCGAACTGCCGTCGGGCCTGCAAGTGGGGACCGGTGTGTCCATTGTCGGCACCCAGAAGAACTTCACCGCCGGCAACCTGCAACAGACCAACCAGCCGCTGGACATGGCCATCAACGGTCGTGGTTTCTTCCAGATCCTGCAGCCGGACGGCACTACTTCCTACACCCGTGACGGTACTTTCCACCTGGATTCCAATGGCCAGGTGGTAACCGCCAACGGTTTTGCCCTGGAGCCGGCGATTGTCGTGCCCAACGATGCCCAGACCTTCACCGTCGGCACCGATGGCACCGTGTCGGTCACCATCGCCGGCAACCCGGCCTCGCAAGTGATCGGCAACCTGCAGACCGCCGACTTTATCAACCCGGCCGGCCTGCAAGCCACCGGTAACAACCTGTTCCTGGAAACCGCCTCCAGCGGCGCGCCGCAAGTCGGCACCCCGGGCCTCAATGGGTTCGGCACCACCCTGCAAAGCACCCTGGAAACCTCCAACGTCAGCACCGTGGAAGAGATGGTCAACATGATCACCACCCAGCGTGCCTACGAGATGAACTCCAAGGTGATCTCCACCGCCGACCAGATGCTTTCGTTCGTTACGCAGAATCTGTAATCCAGTCTAAGGGGCGCCCATAAGGCGCCTGCAACACCGTGAGGTAAAGGTCATGAGTCGCTTTGTTTCTGTTCTGGCATTGAGTGGGATTGCCGTGCTCGCGGGCTGTGTCGCGCCGACGCCAAAACCCAATGACCCGTACTACGCGCCGGTGTTGCCGCGCACGCCGCTGCCAGCGGCGGCCAACAATGGCTCGATCTACCAGGCCGGTTTTGAACAGAACCTGTACAGCGACCGCAAGGCGTTCCGGGTCGGGGATATCATCACCATCACCCTCAACGAGCGCACCACGGCGAGCAAGAATGCCAACTCCCAGGTGGCGAAGAACAGCAAGACCGGCATCGGCCTGACCTCGCTGTTTGGCGGTGGCTTGAACACCAACAACCCCCTGGGCAGCGGTGACCTGAGCCTGGACGTGGGCTACAGCGGCGACCGCGCCACCAACGGCAGCAGCAAGGCCGGGCAGGGCAACAGCCTGGTGGGTTCGATCACCGTGACCGTCGCCGATGTGCTGCCCAACGGCATCATTGCCGTGCGCGGCGAGAAGTGGATGACCCTCAACACCGGTGACGAACTGGTGCGCATTGCCGGCATGGTGCGCGCGGACGATATCGCCACCGACAACACGGTGCCGTCCACACGGATTGCCGATGCACGCATTACCTATTCGGGTACGGGTTCGTTTGCCGACGCCAGTCAGCCGGGTTGGTTCGACCGTTTCTTCCTTAGCCCGCTGTTCCCTTTCTAGGTGATCACTTTGAACCTTAAACAGCTGATGGCGGCGGTGTTGTTGCTCTCCCTGAGTGCCGCTGCCCAGGCCGAACGCCTGAAGGACATCGCCAGTATTTCCGGGGTGCGCACCAACCAGTTGATCGGCTACGGCCTGGTGGTGGGCCTCAACGGCACGGGCGACCAGACCACCCAGACCCCATTCACCCTGCAGACCTTCAACAACATGCTTTCACAGTTCGGGATCAAGGTGCCGCCAGGCTCGGGCAACGTACAGCTGAAAAACGTCGCGGCGGTGTCGATCAGTGCCGACCTGCCGGCGTTCTCCAAGCCGGGGCAGGTGGTGGACATCACCGTCTCGTCCATCGGTAACTCGAAAAGCCTGCGCGGCGGCACTTTGCTGATGACCCCCCTTAAAGGTATCGACGGCAATGTCTACGCCATCGCCCAGGGCAACCTGGTGGTGGGCGGGTTTGATGCCGAAGGGCGCGACGGCTCGAAGATCACCGTCAACGTGCCATCGGCCGGGCGGATCCCGGGTGGCGCCACCGTGGAGCGCACCGTGCCCAGCGGGTTCAACCAGGGCAACAGCCTGACCCTGAACCTCAACCGTTCGGACTTCACCACCGCCAAGCGCGTGGTGGACAAGATCAACGACATGCTCGGCCCGGGCGTGGCCCAGGCCATCGATGGCGGCTCGATCCGCGTGACCGCGCCGCTGGACCCCAGCCAGCGTGTGGACTACCTGTCGATCCTGGAAAACCTTGAGGTCGACCCGGGCCAGGCGGTGGCCAAAGTCATCATCAACTCGCGTACCGGCACCATCGTGATCGGGCAGAACGTCAAGGTGTCGCCGGCGGCCGTGACCCACGGCAGCCTGACCGTGACCATTACCGAAGACCCGATTGTCAGCCAGCCCGGGCCGTTGTCCGGTGGCCAGACTGCCGTGGTCCCGCGTTCGCGGGTCAATGCCCAGCAAGAAGCCAAGCCGATGTTCAAGTTCGGCCCCGGCACCACCCTGGATGAAATCGTGCGTGCGGTGAACCAGGTGGGCGCGGCGCCCGGCGACTTGATGGCGATCCTTGAAGCCCTGAAACAGGCCGGCGCCTTGCAAGCCGACCTGATCGTGATTTGAGGCCATGGCCATGGACATGCGCAAGAGCGGTATCGCCAGCACGGCAGACTCGGGTTCCTACTCCGACCTGAACCGGCTTAACCAGCTCAAGTTCGGCGACAAGAACAGCGACGGCAACATGCGCAAGGTGGCGCAGGAATTCGAGTCGCTGTTTCTCAACGAGATGCTCAAGTCCATGCGCTCGGCCACCGATGCCCTGGGCAAGGACAACCCGCTGAACACGCCGGCGGCCAAGCAGTATCAGGAAATGTACGACCAGCAACTGGCCGTCTCGCTGTCCCGCGAGGGCGGTGGTATCGGCCTGGCGGACGTGCTGTTGCGCCAGATGCAAAAGAACCAGCCAGTGGCAGGGCAGGCCTCGACCTTGCAGGGCCCAGAGGCGGTCGAGAAGAAAGTCGACGTACCGACGCCGATTGCCGCCGGCACCCTGGCCGATGGTCCGCTGGGCCGCGCCAATGGTCAGCGGGCGCTGTGGGCGGCGCGGGTCGAGGTGGCGCCGCGGGCCGATGACGGCACCGTGCACAATGATATGGCGCTGATGAACCAGCGGCGCATCGCCTTGCCGAGCAAGCTCACCGATCGCCTGCTGGCCGGGATTGTGCCGGGCGTCGAAGCGCCGGGCACCGCCAAGGCTGCGCCACTGCGCAACAGCGCCGCCGAAGATGGCGTGATCAACGGCGCGGCGCGCACCTTTGCCGCCCGCGATTCGCGCATGCAGATCTACGGCCGCGCCATGGCCCAGCCACCGCTGGCCCCGGCGAAAAAAGCCTTCAGCTCCCAAGACGAGTTTGTCGCCACCATGCTGCCCATGGCCAAGCAGGCGGCCGAGCGCATTGGCATCGACCCGCGCTACCTGGTGGCCCAGGCCGCCCTGGAAACCGGCTGGGGCAAATCGGTGATGCGCCAGCAAGACGGCAGCAGCAGCCACAACCTGTTTGGTATCAAGGCCGGCCAAAGCTGGCAGGGTGCCCAGGCGCGGGCGATTACCAGCGAGTTTCGCAATGGCGAGATGGTCAAGGAGACGGCGCAATTCCGTTCCTACGACTCTTACCAGGACAGCTTCCACGACCTCGTGACCCTGCTGCAAAGCAATGAAAGATATAAAGAAGTGCTGAAGTCGGCCGATAACCCCGAACAGTTTGTACGCGAGTTGCAAAAGGCCGGTTATGCAACGGATCCAGACTACGCCAGCAAGATTTCGCAGATCGCCAAAACCATGAACAGTTACCAGAACTACGCTGCCGCTGGCGCATCCACTCATTTATAAGGTTTGAACCATGGGTTTGCTCAATATCGGGATGTCAGGACTCAATGCGGCTCAGGGATCGCTTGCGACCTTGAGTAACAACATTGCCAACGCCAAGACCCCTGGCTACTCACGTCAACAGACCACGCAGACGGCCAACGGCTTGACCGGGAGCGGCGGTGTGTTCGTGGGCACCGGCACGACGCTGTCGGATGTGCGCCGGGTGTATAACCAGTTCCTCGATACCCAGTTGCAGACCACCACATCGTTGAATTTCGACGCCAAGGCTTACCTGGACCAGATCGGTTCGGTGGACAAGCTGCTGTCCGACAAGTCCACCGGGGTCGGTGCGGCCTTGAACAGTTTTTTCGCCGCGTTGCAGACGTCTTCGGCAAACCCCAGCGACAACTCCGCGCGCCAGTTGGTCCTGACCATTGCCCAAACCCTGGGCAACCGCTTCAACTCGATTGCCAGCGAACTGAACAAACAGAAAGAAGGCATCAACAGCCAGTTGGAGACCATCACCGGCCAGGTCAATCAACTGACGTCGTCGATTGCCTCCCTCAACCAGCAGATCTCCCAGGCCAAGGGCCAGGGCAATGGCGAGCCGGCGAACCTGCTGGATGCGCGCAACGAAGCCGTGCGCTCGCTCAATGAGTTGGTGGGGGTCAAGGTCACCGAGTCGGAAGGTCACTTCAATGTGTCCCTGGGCACCGGCCAGACCCTGGTGGCGGACGGTGTCTCCAACAAGCTGTCGGCCGTGCCGAGCCGCGATGACAAGAGCCAGTACTCGATCATGTTGGCCAGTGCCGGGCAGCAGATGGACGTCAGTTCGGTGATCAGCGGTGGCTCCATCGGTGGCTTGCTGCGTTATCGCCAGGATGTGCTGATGCCGGCCATCAACGACCTGGGGCGTACCGCCATGGTCGTCGGCGAAGCGATCAATACCCAGCTGGGCCAGGGCCTGGATGCCAACGGGCAGTTTGGCGGCGCGCTGTTCAATGATATCAACAGTGCGTTTGCCATCGGCCAGCGCAGTGTCGGCGGCCCGAACAACAGTGCGGGCTCCGGCAACCTCAATGTCACGATCACCGACACCAGCAAACTGAGCACCTTTGACTACAAGGTGACGTTCAGCGACGACAAGATGTACACCGTGCTGCGTTCGGACGGTAAGTCCATGGGCACCTACGACATTACCCAGACACCACCGCAAATCGACGGTTTCACCCTGGCCCTAGATGGCAAGGGGCCGGTGGCCGCAGGCGATACGTTCAAGGTCAGCCCGACCGCCGGTGGCGCGATGGACCTCAAGGTGGTGATGACTGACCCCAACAAGTTGGCGTTTTCTGCGCCGCTGCTGGCCGAGGGCAATAAGAACAACAGTGGCACCGGCGTGTTCGGTGCGCCGACCCTGAGTTTGCCCCTGGATATCCATGGCGGCGCCGGCACCGCGCAGCTGGAAGCGGCGATCAAGGGCTCGATGCCGGTCAAGATGACCTTTGGCAAGCCTGCCGCCGATGGCACCCAGAGCTATGTGATCAATAACGCCCAGGGCCAGCCCATTGGCACCGGCACCATCGTGCCGGGCCAGGACAACAAACTGACGATCAAGGTGCCGTACGTCGATGCCAATGGCGACCCGCAGACGTTCGGGGTCGACACGGTGATCCGCGGCGAACCGAAGGCGGACGACAGCTTCACCGTATCGTTCAACAGTGGCGGCAAACTGGACAACCGCAATGCCCTGCAATTGCTCGACCTGCAAACCCGCAAGACTGTGGGCGCCACCGATGGCAATGCCGGCGTGAGCATGAGCACCGCGTACAGCCAGTTGGTGTCGTCCGTGGGCGGCAAGGCCAGCCAGGCCAACGTCGATAACAACGCCACCGGCGCCATGCTCGCGGCGGCCACGTCCAATCGCAGCTCGGTGTCCCAGGTCAACCTGGATGAGGAAGCCGGCGATATGATCCGTTTCCAGCAGTACTACACCGCGTCGTCGCAGATCATTAAAGCTGCGCAAGAAACCTTCAGCACGCTGATCAACAGCCTTTAAGGGAGTTTGAGACGATGCGTATCTCGACCGAACAGTATTTCAACACCACGACTGCGCGTTATACCAATAACTTCTCCAACGTCACCAAGACCCAGCAGCAGATCGATTCCGGCGTACGCATCCAGACGGCGGCAGATGATCCGGTGGGCGCGGCGCGTTTGCTGTTGCTGCAACAGCAGCAGGATATGTTGGGGCAGTACGCGGGCAATATCAGCAGCATGAAAAACTCGCTCAACAGCGAGGAAAGCGTGCTCGACGGCATCAACACCGCCCTGCAACGGGCCGGTGAACTGTCCCTCAAGGTCGCCGGCAAGGGCGGCGGCGGCATCAGTGACGACGACCGCAAGGCCGTAGCGGCCGAGATCGGTGAGATCGAGAAGCAGGTGTTGAGCCTGCTCAACAGCAAGGATTCGTCCGGCCATTACCTGTTTGCCGGCGGCAAGAGCGACACCCCGCCGTACGCCCGCAACAGCGACGGCACCTACAGCTATCAGGGGGATGAAACCCCCCTGAGCCTGAAGGTTTCCGACACCTTGTCGATGGTGGTCAACGACACTGGCAAATCGATCCTGGAAGGCACGGTCAACGCGGGGCGTACCCAGGCGACCGGTTCGGTCAACGATGGCAAGGTCCTGGTTTCGGGCGGGATCGTTACGTCGCCGTCGACCTATGACAGCAGCTTCACCGACGGCCAGCCGTACAAGCTGACCTTCCTCAGCAGCACCGAATACACCGTGACGGATGCGACGGGCAATGACATCACCGCGCAAACCCCCGGCAACGGCAAGTTCGATGCGACCAAGGAGGGCAGCGCTTCGGTCACCGTGCGCGGCGTGACCTTTGATATCGACCAGAACCTTGGCGACGCCAAGCCCGGCGCAGAGGCGGATGCGGTGTACAAGGACCGGGTGTTCACCCTGGAAGGCAAGCCGGACAGCTTCAGTGTCTCGCGCACGCCCAGCAACGCCTCCTCGGCGCAACTGTCGGCCGGGGCTGTCACCAGCCAGGCGGATTACAGCAGCACCTTCCCGAACAAGGGCGCGGTGATCAAGTTCACCTCGGCCACGGCGTACGAGGTGTATGCCCAGCCGATCACCGCCGACAGCACGCCGGTGTCCAACGGCAATGTGGTCCCGGGTACGCCCGCCCAGCCAGGGCCGCCACCTGTGCCGGCCACGCCGGATACCATCACGGCGGCGGGCGTGACGTTCAACATTACCGGCGCCCCCGGCAGTGGCGATCAGTTTGCGGTAGGTTCCAATACCCACAAGACGCAAAATGCGCTGGATACCCTCAGCCAGTTGCGCCAGGCCCTGGAAACCCCGTCCGACGGCGACCCGATTGCCCAGGCCAAGCTGACCGACGTGGTCAACTCGGCGATTACCAACCTCAAGGCCTCCCAGGCCCAGGTTGACGGCGTACGGGGCTCCATCGGGGCGCGGTTGAACACACTGTCGATCCAGGAAACCGAGAACACCAGCATGGTGCTGGCCAACAAGTCGACCACCGCCGCCATTGGCGATACCGATGTGGCCACGGCCTCGATTGACCTGGCGTTCCAGAAGGCAATGCTGGAGGCCTCGCAGCTGGCTTTTGTGAAAATCTCCCAGTTGAGCCTGTTCAGCCGGATGTAATCGGCCCGGCAAGACCCGGCGGCTCACCCTGGAAACAGGGTGGGCCGTTGTCGTTTCTGGCGCAGGCTTTTAAACAAAGCGCACAAAAATGAGTGACCTATGAGTCATAAAGCGCATCTTCACTGTATCGTGTGAAAAGGCCAGGCCGTCTTTTGGGCCCGGGTCAAGGCGACTTCGGTGGTTTTTTGCGGGGTTATCCCCTTTATTGTCAGCGCTCCTGAAGGGTTTTCAGGGGTGTTCTCCAGCTATTTTGTATTGGGAAGCCACAATGATTGGCATAAAAAGCATCGCCAGCTACGTGCCGGCAGAAGGGCTGGACAACTACGCCCAGGGTGCCAAATTCGCCAAGGATGAAGAGTTCATCATTGGCAAGATCGGTTCGGCATTCCTGCCACGCAAGGAGGCTGGCCAGGAAACCTCTGATCTGTGCGTCGAGGCGGTCAACGCCTTGTTTGCCAATAACCCTGGGCTCAAGCGCGAGTCGATTGACGCGCTGATCGTCGTGACCCAGAACGGCGACGAAGAAGGGCTGCCGCACACCGCCGCCATCGTCCAGGACAAGCTAGGCCTGCCGACCCACGTCGCGGCCTTCGATATTTCCCTGGGCTGCTCCGGCTATGTCTACGGCATCTACGCCATGAAGGGCTTTATGGAAGCCGCCGGCCTGAAAAACGGCCTGCTGGTGACCGCCGATCCGTACTCGAAGATCGTCGACCCGGAAGATCGCAACACCACCATGCTGTTCGGCGACGCCGCCACCGCCACCTGGATGGGCGAAGACGCCCCCTGGCAGCTGGGCAAGGCCAAGTTCGGCACCGACGGCTCCGGCGCGCCGCACTTGAAGGTCAGCGATGGCGTGTTCTTTATGAACGGCCGCCAGGTCTTCAACTTTGCATTGCTCAAGGTGCCGGCGCATTTGCATGAGCTGCTCAAAGAGTCGGACCTTGTGGCCGACGATATCGATGCGTTCTGCATCCACCAGGGCAGCGCGGCGATTGTCGATGCCGTGGCGCGGCGCTTTGAAGATGCGCCGGTGGAGAAGTTCATCAAGGACATGGTCGAGACCGGCAACACCGTGTCGTCGAGCATTCCGCTGCTGCTGGAAAAGCACGTGATGGATGCCGAGTGGAAGCGCGTGGCCATTAGTGGCTTCGGGGTTGGTCTGTCGTGGGGTTCGGCGATTATCTATCGGCCGTGATGTGCTGATAGGTTGCATAAAAAACACCCGGGATCGAAAGATCCCGGGCGTTTTTGTTTATGGGCACTTACATATATTTGTAGGAGTCGGCTTATCAGCGTAGTCGTGAACGATGATGTTGATTGCCTAATGTGCTACGACGATTTTCCGGGCGTCATCGACATACTTTGCCCTTGAACCGTAGAGTAATGTTTAGCGTAAATGTCGTGCGATATTTGATGGTTAGTATTGCACGACAATATTTCTAATTATTTGTATTTGGATTAAATGGTGTTTTTTGTATTTTATAATATTCTTAGGGATGGTCTGAAGTAGCCATGTATTTCCCCGGCATACCACCTAGCGCAACTTTTAAACTCGCCAAATGATCAAAAAACAATCAATTCGACGAG
>NZ_LKBY01000025.1:0-617 GCF_002699915.1 Pseudomonas sp. ICMP 8385
TGGGTCAGCCGCCAGAAATGTTGGCTGGGCTGGCGCTATCGCGGGCAAGCCCGCTCCCACAGGGATCTCACTGGGGCAGAGAATTTTGGCTCCACCACAGATCAAATGTGGGAGCTGGCTTGCCTGCGATGGCGGTGGGTCAGCCGCCAGAAACAGTGACGGGACTGCCGCTATCGCGAGCAAGCCCGCTCCCACAGGGGATCTCACTGGGGCAGAGAATTTTGGCCCCACCACAGATCAAATGTGGGAGCTGGCTTGCCTGCGATGGCGCTGGGTCAGCCGCCAGCAACAGTGACTGGACTGCCGCTATCGCGGGCAAGCCCGCTCCCACAGGGGATCTCACTGGGGCAGAGAGTTTTGGCTCCACCACAGATCAAATGTGGGAGCTGGCTTGCCTGCGATGGCGGTGGGTCAGTCGCCAGCAACAATGACTGGACTGCCGCTATCGCGAGCAAGCCCGCTCCCACAGGGGATCTCACTGGGGCAGAGAATTTTGGCCCCACCACAGATCAAATGTGGGAGCTGGCTTGCCTGCGATGGCGCTGGGTCAGCCGCCAGAAATGTTGGCTGGGCTGGCGCTATCGCGGGCAAGCCCGCTCCCACAGGGATCTCACTGG
>NZ_LKBY01000026.1:0-580 GCF_002699915.1 Pseudomonas sp. ICMP 8385
GGCCGTTAAGGTCGTAGACGTAGGCGGTGCGTTGGCCGTCGAAGCCGGTTTCCTGCTGGATCAGGCCGTTGGCGTGGTAGGCCAGTTGGTAGGTTTCACCGGCCTCGTTTTCGATTTCGGTCAGTAGCAGGCGGGTACTGTCGTAGCGATAGCGCAGCGCCGTGCCATCGGGGTTGATCCGGCGACTGATCAGGTGCAAGCCGTCGGCATATTCATAGCGGGTCACGCGCCCCAACTCATCGCGCTCGGCGGTGATTTTTCCGTAGGGGTTGTAGCTCAATTCGCGGGTGGCGCCGCCCGGCAAGCCCACCTTGATCAGGCGGCCCACCGCGTCCCACTGATACTGGGTCAGCGCGCCGTGTTCATCCTCGCGGGCAATCTGCCGGCCGAACACGTCATAGCGATAACGCCGAATGCCACCGTTGGCTAACTGTTCCTGAGTCAACTGCCCAAGATCGTTCCAGGTCAGGCGCTGGCAGCTGTGGTCGGGATACCAAACCGCTAAAAGCTGCCCGCGCTTGTCGTAGCTGTACTCGGTGAGATTGCCGTCTGGATCGGTCTGGCGCGTGATCGCGCCCTG
>NZ_LKBY01000027.1:0-567 GCF_002699915.1 Pseudomonas sp. ICMP 8385
CTCGGCGTCGGCGAAGGTCATCTGCTTCATCGGGAAACTCGGTGGGTGGGGTCGCGGTATTTTGCCAAATCAGAAAGTCTTTTTCAGAGTTTCCCTAAAGGAAGGAATTTCCGATTCGGGTAGCAAACGACCGCCTGATTCTGGATTTTTCGACAGGTCTTTCGCGGTATAGAACCTCCTGAGCATCTCAACATAGGCGTTGGTTATCGTAGAAGTCTTATCCCCGACAAATAACGAGTAGCCGATACGGATACAGCGCTTATCCACTGCATCGATAACCTTGGTCGGTGAAACGGCAATACCTTGATACCTTGGCTTCCTACCCGGGGGCTTTGCGGGATCATACTTGCGCTCAGGAACTCCGACGCCCGCATAGTTTTTCAAGAGCGCATTTCGAACTTGGCCGTTGATCCAGTAACGGTACAGAAGCCGATAGATGCTCTTGCGCTGTATACCGAGCTCAACAGCTCTAGGGAAACTCTGAAAAAGACTTTCTGATTTGGCAAAATACCGCGACCCCACCCACCGAGTTTCCCGATGAAGCAGATGACCTTCGCCGACGCCGAG
>NZ_LKBY01000028.1:0-536 GCF_002699915.1 Pseudomonas sp. ICMP 8385
CTGGTTCGGCTACAGCGATCCAGCGATGGAGGAAGCGCTGTACGAAACCACGATCCTGCGCCAGTTTGCCGGGCTGAACCTGGAGCGCATCCCCGACGAAACCCCCATTCTCAACTTCCGCCGCTTGCTGGAGAAACACGAGCTGGCGGCCGGCATCCTCGCTGTCATCAATGGCTATCTGGGCGACCGCGGCCTGTCGCTGCGCCAGGGCACCATCGTCGATGCAACGCTGATCAATGCGCCCAGTTCGACCAAGAACAAGGACGGCAAGCGCGACCCGGAAATGCACCAGACCAAGAAGGGAAACCAGTATTATTTTGGCATGAAGTCCCACATCGGCGCCGATGACGAATCGGGTCTGGTGCACAGCGTAGTGGGCACGGCGGCCAATGTGGCGGATGTCACCCAGGTGGACAAATNAAGGACGGCAAGCGCGACCCGGAAATGCACCAGACCAAGAAGGGAAACCAGTATTATTTTGGCATGAAGGCCCACATCGGCGCCGATGACGAATCGGGTCTGGTGCACAGCGTAGT
>NZ_LKBY01000029.1:0-458 GCF_002699915.1 Pseudomonas sp. ICMP 8385
GCAGTCACGCCTTCAGCTTTATCAATGCCAACAATGAGCGCTACTGGGTCAAGTTCCACCTGCGGACCCAGCAAGGCATCGAAAATCTCACCGATGCCCAGGCCCAGGAACTGGTGGGACGTGACCGCGAATCCCACCAGCGCGACCTGTATGAAGCCATCGAGAACCAGGACTTCCCGCGCTGGAAGCTGTTTGTGCAAATCATGCCGGAACAGACCGCGAATCCCACCAGCGCGACCTGTATGAAGCCATCGAGAACCAGGACTTCCCGCGCTGGAAGCTGTTTGTGCAAATCATGCCGGAACAGGAAGCGGGCACCTACCACATCAACCCGTTCGACCTGACCAAGGTCTGGCCAAAAGCCGACTACCCGCTGATCGAAGTGGGCGTCATGGAGTTGAACCGCAACCCCGAGAACCATTTTGCCGACGTCGAACAAGCCGCTTTCTCCCCGGCGA
>NZ_LKBY01000030.1:0-445 GCF_002699915.1 Pseudomonas sp. ICMP 8385
CCTCCTCAGCGTCGACGACGGCCACTGGCCGCTGCACTACGAATACGACAACCAGAATCGCCTGACTGCCGAACACCAAGGCTGGGGCACCTTGCGCTATGGCTACGACCACTGCGGCCAACTCGAAACCCTGCGCCTGCCGGACAACAACCGCCTGACCTTCAACCACGACAAGGGCGGGCACCTTGCCACTGTCGACCTGAATGGCCGCACACTCACCTCACACCTGTTCCAGGCCGGCCGCGAGCACCAGCGCCAGCAGGGCCAACTGCTCAGCCACTACCACTACGACGAACTCACCTCACACCTGTTCCAGGCCGGCCGCGAGCACCAGCGCCAGCAGGGCCAACTGCTCAGCCACTACCACTACGACGACCAGGGCCGCCTGGCCCAACACGAACACGCCCACGGCCTGCGCCGCTACACCTACGACAAAAGCGGCAAC
>NZ_LKBY01000031.1:0-439 GCF_002699915.1 Pseudomonas sp. ICMP 8385
CCGCGCCTGCCTGGGCATCCTGCGCCTGAGCAAGCAGCACGGCGAAGAGCGGCTGGAAGCCGCTTGCCAGCGAGCGCTGGCACTGGGCGCGTGCAGCTACAAAAGCCTTGAATCGATCCTGCGCCAAGGGCTGGAAAAGCTACCGCTGTCCCAGCAAAACCTGCCGCTACTGCCCGACGAACACATCAACCTGCGCGGCCCTGGCTACTACCACTGACCTGAAAAAGGAGCACCAAAATGCTGCCCAATCCGACACTCAGGCACTGGGCGCGTGCAGCTACAAAAGCCTTGAATCGATCCTGCGCCAAGGGCTGGAAAAGCTACCGCTGTCCCAGCAAACCCTGCCGCTACTGCCCGACGAACACATCAACCTGCGCGGCCCTGGCTACTACCACTGACCTGAAAAAGGAGCACCAAAATGCTGCCCAATCCGACACTC
>NZ_LKBY01000032.1:0-434 GCF_002699915.1 Pseudomonas sp. ICMP 8385
GGGGGCGGCTGTCGTGAACCAAGCCCCGGCCAAAAGCACGCCGGGTCTTGGCCCTTCGGGCTTCCATCCTCACGCCTCCGGCCTACGGCCTGCGCGCTCCGCTTGCCGGTCGTTCCAGGGCAACCACTGCGGCTAGCTCAGCAACCATCGGTAGGAAGCGGACGCCCCAATGGCCTATCCGCCACCAGGCCTTGCCTGCAAGGGGCTTTCGCGGCATATCCTCGCTCGCTGCGCTCCCTGCGGTATTCCACGGTCCCCTTGCACGCGGCCTGGCTCTGGATAGTCCGGGCTTACCGCGTCCTACCGAAGGCTGCCGAGCAGATCCACCCAGCAGTGGGGCGCTTCCATTCCCAAAGAGCAAGGCGGCATCCGCTTCGCGGCTGCTGCTTTGAAAAGCGTTTGTTTCCCGCGCCCCACGCTCGGCATTAAAGCAG
>NZ_LKBY01000033.1:0-395 GCF_002699915.1 Pseudomonas sp. ICMP 8385
GTCTAGTGGCCTAGGACACCGCCCTTTCACGGCGGTAACAGGGGTTCGAGTCCCCTAGGGGACGCCATTGCGGGAATAGCTCAGTTGGTAGAGCACGACCTTGCCAAGGTCGGGGTCGCGAGTTCGAGTCTCGTTTCCCGCTCCATTTTTAAACAGTGTGGCTTTCGGGCGGCACTGAGTGAAACCAGGACCAAGTCTTCGGATAAGGGTCTGGGCACTGGAATACACACCATGTGTTTCAGTTAGCGTGTCCCCTTCGTCTAGTGGCCTAGGACACCGCCCTTTCACGGCGGTAACAGGGGTTCGAGTCCCCTAGGGGACGCCATTTGCGGGAATAGCTCAGTTGGTAGAGCACGACCTTGCCAAGGTCGGGGTCGCGAGTTCGAGTCTCGTTT
>NZ_LKBY01000034.1:0-373 GCF_002699915.1 Pseudomonas sp. ICMP 8385
CTTCGGCGAAATCGGCCAGAACAGCCGCATCAATCGGATCAGTTTTAGCCGTCTTGCCCATTGCCACGGCAAAGGCTCTGGCTCGGCGAGGATTGATCCGGAGTACGTTGAAATTTGCCTCCTGAAGCGCTGCCATAACCTGGCGCTCATAGCCTCCCGTAGCCTCAAGCAACNTCCGGAGTACGTTGAAATTTGCCTCCTGAAGCGCTGCCATAACCTGGCGCTCATAGCCTCCCGTAGCCTCAAGTAACACCCGGCCAACCTCGAAGCATCTTAAGCGTTTGATCAGTTCAGCAAAGCCTTCAGAAAGGTTTGAAACCTCAAATCCTTCGCCCTGAGGTTGAACCCAGACAACAAGATTTGATTTGGATAT